>JAPLDA010000035.1 GCA_026391945.1 Bacteroidota bacterium
AAGCGTGGGATGAAAATACTGATCATAGAAGACGAACAGGACCTGAGAGTTTCCATGGTTGAATACCTGCAACAAACCGGTATTGTATGCGAATCTGCGGAAAATTTTAAGACGGCCATGGAAAAAATATCCATGTACGAGTACGATTCAATCATCGTGGACATAGGCCTCCCTGACGGTGACGGACTGAAGATCATCGAAGAGTTGAAACAGGACAAGGCGGAAACCGGCGTCATCATCGTCTCAGCAAAAAACTCCCTCGATGATAAACTCAAAGGGCTTAACATCGGCGCAGACGACTACATCACCAAGCCGTTTCACTTATCAGAATTATCAGCGCGCATCAAGTCGGTGATCAGGAGAAGGTCTTTCCAGGGAAAAAAAGACATCGTTTTTAATGAACTCCGTATTCTTCCGGAAGAAATGGTGGTTTACGTAAATGATGTACATGTAAGCCTCACCAGGACAGAACACCAGTTGCTGCTTTATTTTATTTCCAATCCCAACAAAGTGCTTACCAAGGAATCCATTGCCGAACACCTGTGGGGCGACCATGCCGACATGGCCGACTCGTTTGATTTTATTTACAGCCACATTAAAAACCTCAGAAAAAAAATAGTGGAAAAAGGTGGCAGCGATTATGTGAAATCGGTTTACGGAGTCGGGTACAAACTGAATGTTTAATGTCCGGGGCTTTTGAAACGTTTCAACGTCATATCGTCTTTACTCTTTTGCAATAAATCCCGGTGAAGCTTCTCAACAAAACCAACGAATATTATATCGCAGTGGCGATCGGCCTATTGTTCATTGGCAGTTTCGTTGTTGCCAGCAGGGTTCTGTACCTGGTAAACAAGGAAATCAATGACCGGATGCTTTTTGAGAAATCGGAAATTGAAAACCAGTTGATCCGGCAGCCGCAGATTGCAGAATCCGGAATCATCATCGGCGACAGGATTGAAATCATTCCCATCTATAAACTTCACACGCTGAAACTTCAGCTGAAAGACACCTCCCGGTATGATCCTTACCTGGAAAGAACGGTGCCTTACAGGCAACTGACCTATGAAAAACCGATTGGCGGAAAATTCTACAGCATACGGATTCTGAAACGTCTCCCGGAAGGCAGGGATATGTTCAGCGGTCTGGCCATTACCATTGCCCTGATAGCCGTGGATGTGATCTTTTGTTTTTATTTCCTGAACCGGTGGTTTTCCAGGAGGATCTGGTCACCATTTTACAATGCGCTGGAGGTGTTAAAGAAATTTGATTTGAGAAAAGGCGGCCACACTGTATTCACTCATTCATCCGTTGAAGAATTCGATACGCTGAACAAGGAACTGGTGAAGCTGACCGATAAAGTATCGCGCGATTACCAGAACCTGAAAGAGTTCACAGAGAATATGTCGCATGAAACCCAGACGCCGCTGGCCATTATCCGTTCCAAGCTCGACATCATGCTGCAGTCGGAGAACCTTTCCGAAGCCCAGACCGGCCAGATAAAAAGTTCGCTGGATGCCGTGAACCGGCTTTCCCGGATGAACAAAAGCCTGATCATGCTGACGAGGATCGATAACGATCAATACGCCGATACCAAACTGGTGAATCTCGGCGGGCTCCTCAGGAAGCAACTGCAGGACATGGAAATTTTTGTCGAGTCAAAGCGACTGGTGGTGGAAGAAAATGTGGATGAGCAACGCATCTACCAGGTAAATGAACAACTGGCGGAGATCCTTATTTCCAACCTGCTCTCCAACGCTATTAAATACAACACCACCGGCGGCCGCCTGTCGGTGAAGCTTGAAGAGAATACACTCGTCATTGCGAACAGCGGCGATGCACTTGAGATACAGCCGGATCAGATTTTTGAGCGATTCAAAAAAGGGCAGCAGAAAGATTCGGTCGGGCTTGGGCTTGCCATTGTAAAAAAAATCTGCGATCACTTTAACAGTTCGATCCAATACCAATACGAAAACGGAATGCATTCATTTGTGATTGTCTTCCCGTTTGATATCATCGTCGGATGAAATACTTTGAGTCTGGAATTCAGTGTTCCGGGCAAAAAGGTTCGGTGGAAAAAAGTATCTTTGTTCCAGATTTATTCACATGAGCGACATTCTTCATCACGAGTGCGGCATAGCGCTGGTAAGGCTTTTGAAGCCGTTGTCGTATTACCATAAAAAATACAACACCACTTTTTACGGACTCAACAAATTGTATTTGTTGATGGAGAAGCAGCACAACCGCGGCCAGGATGGCGCCGGTGTGGCCAACATTAAATTTGATGCTGTTCCCGGAACACGATACATCAGCCGTTACCGTTCGAACAGCCGGCAGGCCATCCAGGATATTTTCAGCCGCATTCATTCGAAGTTTGAAGAGGTCAGGAAAAAAGATCCGGCACTGTTAAGCGATGCCAACTGGCTGAAAAAAAATGTCGCTTTCGCCGGTGAATTGTTTCTCGGCCATTTGCGTTACGGAACATTCGGCGGCAACAGCATCGAACAATGCCACCCGTTTCTCAGGCAAAATAACTGGATGACACGCAACCTCGTGCTGGCGGGGAACTTCAACATGACCAATGTCGATGAATTGTTTGAAGACCTTGTAAAACTCGGTCAGCATCCGAAAGAGAAAGCGGATACGGTGACGGTATTGGAAAACATCGGGCATTACCTCGATGAAGAAAACGACAGGCTCTATTATAAGTTCAAAGAACTCGGAAACAGCAAACAGGAAATCTCGCCGCTGATTGCGGAACATCTCGACATCGCAGGAATATTAAAACAATCATCACGAAACTGGGATGGCGGATATACGATTGCCGGGTTGTTCGGGCATGGCGATGCTTTTGTATTGCGTGATCCGACTGGAATACGTCCGGCTTATTATTACAAGGACGACGAAATCGTTATTGTGACGAGCGAGCGCCCGGCGATTCAGACAGCCATGAATGTTCCGCTGGAAAGCATCCATGAAATAAAACCGGGACATGCACTCATCATCCGGAAAAGCGGAAAGGTGAAAGAAGAAATGATCAAAGAGCCGACGCAACGGCTTAGTTGTTCATTCGAACGGATTTATTTTTCGAGAGGAAGCGATGCCGATATTTACAAAGAGCGAAAAGAACTCGGCAGGTTGTTATGTCAGGGTACGCTCAGTGCCGTGGATCACGATCTGCGCAACACCGTTTTTTCTTTTATTCCGAATACGGCTGAAGTGGCCTTCTATGGCATGCTTCACGGCATGGAAGATTACCTGATGGAAGTGAAGAAGAGAAAAATCAAAGCGCTCGGCAACCATGTTACCGACGAAAAGCTGAATGAAATTCTTTCCATCAAACCGCGGGCGGAAAAAATTGCCATTAAAGATGCGAAGTTGAGGACGTTCATCACCAATGACCAGGATCGCAGCGACATGGTGGCGCACGTGTACGACATCACGTACGGAACCATCCGGAAAGGCATCGACAATTTGGTGGTGATTGATGATTCCATTGTGCGCGGCACCACGCTGAAAAGTTCCATCATCCGGATCCTCGACAGGCTCGGTCCTAAAAAAATGGTGATCGTTTCGTCGGCGCCGCAAATTCGTTATCCCGATTGTTACGGAATTGACATGGCGAAGATCGGCGACCTCATTGCTTTCCGCGCAGCGATCGAACTGCTTGGCGAACACAACATGGAACACATCATTGACGAAACCTACGAGCGCTGCAAAGAACAACTGGAGCATGGCATCCACAACCCATTATCAAGAGGACGCGAAATGAAAAACCATGTGCGCATGATTTACCAGCCGTTCACGGCCGAACAAATCAGCAACAAAATTGCGCAACTGGTACGACCGGAAGATTGCAAAGCCGAACTGCAGATTATTTTTCAGAAGATAGAAGACCTTCACTCCGCCTGCCCGAACCACCGCGGCGACTGGTATTTCAGCGGCAACTACCCGACGCCGGGAGGCAACAAAGTAGTAAGCCGCGCTTTTGTGAATTACGTGGAAGGGATTAATGAGCGGGCGTATTGAAAAAGTTACGAGAGTAGATTTTTCTCCATCAGATATTCCGCAATCTGAATCGCATTGGTAGCCGCGCCTTTGCGGAGATTGTCGGCCACAACCCAGAGGTTCAAACTGTTTGGCTGTGATTCATCCCTCCGGATTCTTCCCACAAACACGTCGTCCTTTCCTTCGGCATCAATAGGCATCGGGTATTTGAACTGCGACAGATCATCCACCACCAGAACACCTGTTGTTTCCGATAAAAGTTTCCGCACGTCACTCAAATCAAAATCTTTTTCAAATTCGATGTTCACCGATTCGCTGTGCCCGCCCTTAACAGGAACACGAACCGTTGTTGCCGTGAGGCGAATGGAATCGTCGCGGAGAATTTTCCGTGTCTCATTCACCATTTTCATTTCTTCTTTGGTGTAACCGTTTTCAAGAAACACATCGATGTGAGGAAGTACGTTCAGATCAATCGGGTATTTGTAAGCCATTTCACCGCTGATTCCTTTTCGTTCATTCATCAACTGGTCAACGGCTTTCTTTCCCGTTCCGCTCACCGACTGGTAAGTCGAAACAACAATCCGTTTGATTTTATATTTTTTATGCAGCGGGTTTAATGCCATCACCATTTGAATGGTGGAGCAGTTCGGGTTGGCGATGATCTTATCTGCTTTCGTCAATGCATCGGCGTTGATTTCAGGAACAATTAATTTTTTTGTCACATCCATTCGCCAGGCTGAAGAATTGTCAATCACCGTACAACCCGCTTCGGCAAACCTCGGCGCCCATTCCAGCGACGTATTTCCACCGGCGGAGAACAAAGCAATGTCGGGCTTCATCGCCACCGCTGTTGCTGCGCTTTGAACCTTGTATGATTTTCCTTTGAAGAACACCTCTTTGCCCACGGACTTTTCCGTAGCAACAGGAATGAGTTCGGTGACGGGAAAATTTCTTTCTTCAAGGATCTTTAACATCATTCCGCCAACCAATCCCGTTGCGCCCACTACAGCTACTTTCATATCTTTTGATTTAAGACCGGAAATTTTTTCCGGAACAAATTTTAATTACTTTTATTGGCATCAAATTTATAAACTCATATGAAAAAACCTCTTTTATTTTTATTTTTTATTGCACCCCTTCTTGTCAGCGCCCAGTTCACCGATAATTTCAGTGATGGCAACTTCACCTCAAACCCAGCCTGGAGCGGCGATAACGCCAAATGGCAGGTTGCAGGCGGACAACTTCAGTCGAACAGCAACACGGCAAGCGATGTGTTTTATTTGAGCACACCATCATCGCTGGCTTCCGATGCTCAATGGGAGTTGTTCATCAAACTTGACTTTTCAACATCCTCCAACAACTATGTGGATGTGTACCTCGTTTCTGATTCAGCCAACCTGAAAGGTCCGCTGAATGGCTACTTCGTTCGCATTGGCACAACGCAGGACGAAATCTCTCTTTACAGGAAGGACGGGTTGACGCTCACCAAAATTATTGACGGCGTTGACGGGCGATCACAGACTACGAGCAGCAATAACATGATTAAGCTGAAAGTGAAACGTTCCATCGCCAACAACTGGTTGCTGGAAGATGACGTCACCGGAACCGGGAATAATTATTTCCAGGAGGGAACCGTGAATGACGGGGTTCATAACACATCTGCATTTTTCGGATTTGTGATCACGCAATCAACAGCCAGTTTTTTCAACAGGCATTATTTCGATGACATCTATGCGGGGCCGATCATCCTCGATACGATCTCGCCGGTTGTTTCAAGCGCGAATGTTTTGTCGGATTCATTGGTTGACATCAAATTTTCAGAGGGTGTCGATCAACTTACCACAGAAACCGTTGCAAATTATTCTGTCGCTAACGGAATCGGCAACCCCATTCTGGCAACCCGCGATGCCACGGACATTTCGTTAGTACACCTTGTTTTTGCATCACCCTTTATCAGCGGGGTTGCGAATACAATGACGATGAATGCCATCGCCGACCTGTCAGGCAATGCCGTGGCGGCGAATACGATTGTTCATTTTGTTTTTTACCAACCAGTTCCGGCAGCGCCAATGGATGTTGTGATCAATGAAATATTATTCAATGCACGGACGGGCGGAGTTGAGTTCGTAGAGATTTACAATGCCTCGCAAAAGGTGATCGATCTGAAGAACATGAAGATCAGCAAAGAAAGTTTGCCGGATCATTCGGTAAGCACTTCCGCCGTGATCACAACTTCCACGCATATTTTTTTACCGGGCGAATACCTGGTACTCTCCGACGATTTTTCCAAAATTAAAAGTCAGTACAACACCGAAAATCCCAATGCATTTCTGAACATGAACCTGCCCGATCTTCTTACCGACGAAGACATTGTTCTTGTTGCGGATGCCAATTCAAACACCATTGATCAACTTCATTATTTTTCTTCCTGGCATTTTCCATTGTTGAATTCCGTTGACGGAGTTTCGCTCGAACGGCTGAATTTTTATCGTTCCACTCAGGACTCGTCCAACTGGCATTCTGCTGCCGAGACGGCGGGTTTTGCAACTCCTGGTTACAAAAATTCGGAGTATGATCATTCAAATGGAAACGGAGATGAAATTTTTGTTGACCCCGAAATTTTTTCTCCCGATAACGACGGCTACCACGACGTGGTGAACATCCATTATCATTTCAGCAACCCGGGAAATACCGCTACTGTGGTTGTGTATGATTCGAGAGGACGACTCATCCGCAACCTGGCGAACAACGAATTGCTCGGCAACGACGGCGCATTTGTGTGGGACGGTGTGACCAACGAAAAAGAAAAAGCGCGCATCGGCATGTATGTTTTTTATATCCAGGTCTTCGATCTGAACGGTGATACGAAAAAATTTAAAAAGACCTGTGTGCTCGGCGGCAGGCTATAGTCGCGGGATTTCACCCTGCAAAATAAATTTATGGCCAGGCCAATTTTTACCAGAGGCATCAACAGAATCGGCCGTTTCTGCCTCTAACAGTGTGGAAAGATTTGTTGACAACTATGAAACTACAGAAGTAATCAGAGGTGTCGTTATTGCTTTTTTTGCCAAGCCATTATTTGTTTTATATGAAAAATTTTTTGAGAATCTTTAAATTATCGGTTTTGTTCCCGCTGAACCTGGTCGCCGTTATTTTTTACCTGTTGTTTGTGCTGGTGATGATCACCCGGATTGGCGGGGCTGAGCTTGCTTTTGAAACGCACGATGAAAACCGGGTGTAATCATCCGAGGTAAAGTTTATACAACGATCTCCTTTTAAAAAGTTGTCCCGGAACGTCCGGTTGTTATCTCTATTTAGCTAATTTCACTTGCTCAATACAAGTCAACATGCCCGAACAAAAAAAACTCTTCCTGCTCGATGCTATGGCGCTGATCTACCGCGCCTATTTTGCATTCAGCAACAACCATCGCATCAATTCGAAAGGACAAAATACATCAGCCATCTTTGGATTCACCAATACGTTACTCGATGTGTTGAAGAAAGAGAAGCCCACACACCTCGCCGTGGTTTTCGATACGGCGGCGCCGACCTCGCGTCACGAAGAGTTTGCCGATTACAAAGCACACCGGCAGGAAATTCCGGAAGACCTTGCGCTCGCCATTCCGTATGTACAAAAAGTCTGTGAAGCCTTTAACATTCCCGTTATTGCCATGGATGGTTATGAAGCGGATGATGTGATCGGAACGCTGGCAAAAAAAGCAGAGCAAAAAGGATTTGATACATACATGATGACTCCCGATAAAGATTTCGGGCAACTGGTGGATGAACATACGTTTATCTATAAGCCGCCACGCGCAGGCAATGTCGCAGAGATCATGGGGACAAAAGAAGTCTGCGCGCGATGGGAAATTGAAAACGTCAGCCAGGTGATTGACATCCTCGGCCTGATGGGCGATACGGCCGATAACATCCCGGGCATTCCGGGCGTTGGTGAAAAGACGGCAATCAAATTCATCAAAGAATTCGGCTCGGTGGAAAATCTTTTGAAGAACACGGACAAGCTCACGGGAAAAATCAGGGAGAAAGTCGAGAACGGGAAGGAGATGGCCATCCAGTCGAAGCGGCTGGCAACCATCATCATTGATGTTCCCGTTAAAATAAAACTCAGCGAACTTGAAATCAAAGAGTGGAATAAAGATGCGTTGAAGGAACTTTTTGCGGAACTTGAATTCCGTTCACTAATGAATAAAATCATCGGCGATGCGAGTGTTTCATCGGAATCAACGAAGGTAAATGTTGATGCGGCAAAAGCAAAATCTTCTCCCGGAAAACAGAGCAGCATGTTCTTCACGAATTCTCCGGAAACAAAAATTTCTCATGCCGATGAAGATCCTGGCGATGAAAAAATTCCGGATGCATCAGAACTTCATACCATCGCCGAGGTGAAACACACGTATCACCTCACGGACACGAAAGAGAAAAGAAAAAAACTGATCGATGAATTAAGCAAGCAACCGTTCTTCTGTTTTGATACCGAAACAACAGGGCTGGACGTCAACCTTGCCGAACTGGTGGGCATGTCGTTTTCTTTCAGGGCACACGAAGCCTATTATGTTCCTGTTCCTGAAAATTACCACGAAGCGCAGCAACTGGTTCATGAGTTTTCAAAAGTTTTCGCTGATAAAAAAATCGACAAGATCGGGCAGAACATCAAATACGATCTTGCGGTTTTGAAATGGTACGATATTGAAATCGGCGGAAAACTTTTTGATACGATGATCGCTCACTTTCTCATCCAGCCGGACATGCGGCACAACATGGATGTGCTTGCCGAAACCTATCTTCATTACAAACCGGTTTCCATCGAAACGCTGATCGGGAAAAAAGGAAAGGAACAGCAAAGCATGCGCGATGTCCCTGTTGAACAGATTGCAGAGTATGCGGCGGAAGATGCCGATGTAACACTTCAATTGCACAACCAATTTTCTCCGCAACTGAAAAAGTCAGGCGTACAAAAACTTTTTGATGAAGTGGAAATGCCGCTCGTGCCGGTGCTTGCCGCCATGGAAGCGGAAGGCATCAACCTCGACAAAGAAGCGCTGCATGATCTGTCGAAAGCATTGGAGAAGGATATCACTAAAACCGAAAAGGAAATCCAGGATTATGCCGGGACAAAATTCAATGTGTCGTCACCGAAACAGGTGGGAGAAGTTCTTTTCGAGCAGATGAAAATTGTTGACAAGCCACAGAAAACAAAAACCGGTCAGTATTCCACCGCCGAAGATGTGCTGAGTAAACTCGAGAGCAAGCATCCCATCATTAAAAAAATTCTTGACTACCGCGAGCTTGTCAAGTTGAAAAACACGTACGTGGATGTGTTGCCGACCATGGTGAATCCGCGCACCGGCAGAATTCATACGTCGTACAACCAGGTGGTTGCTGTCACAGGACGCTTGAGTTCCGACAATCCGAACCTGCAGAACATCCCGATCCGTACGGAGCGCGGCAAAGAAATAAGAAAGGCATTCATCCCGAGAAACAATAAATACACGCTGCTCTCCGCCGATTATTCTCAGATTGAGTTGCGCATCATCGCCGAACTAAGCAACGACAAAGGAATGATCGATGCATTTAAAAGCGGGGAAGACATTCATGCAACCACTGCATCGAAAGTGTATGGTGTTTCCTTAAAAGAGGTAACGGAAGACATGCGGCGCAGCGCCAAGATGGTGAACTTCGGAATCATCTATGGAATTTCCGCCTTCGGCCTTGCCGACAGACTGAACATTTCACGCACAGAAGCAAAGGGAATCATTGAAAATTATTTCCGTCAGTATCCGCACATCAAAGATTACATGGATCTGAGTATTGAGAAGGCCAGAGAGAAAGGATACGTGGAAACCATTTTAGGAAGAAGAAGATATTTGCGCGACATCAATTCTGCCAACCAGACTGTTCGCGGGTTTGCGGAGCGCAATGCCATCAATGCACCGATCCAGGGAAGTGCTGCCGACATGATTAAGATTGCGATGATCAACATCCAGCATGATTTTCAGAAAAAGAATTTCAAATCGAAAATGCTTTTACAGGTTCATGACGAACTGGTGTTTGATGTGCTGAAAGAAGAACTCGCTGAAATAAAACCACTCGTGGAACACCGGATGAAAACAGCGTTATCACTGAAGGTGCCGGTTGAAGTGGGAATGGGAACGGGAAAAAACTGGCTGGAAGCACATTGATCCTGTTTGATTACATCAGCATTTCATGTTACTGCGCTCTGCGCCTCCGCGTCCCCTGCGTGAAACATTTTTTTCTCGTGGTAATGGAATATTGAAAAGCAGAACAGGGATATCTGTTTATCAGAAAAGAGAATCTTTCCTGCTGATCACAGAAATTGCATCACCATTTTTAATTATTCCTGAAGATGGTTCACCAATCAAATTCATTCCGAAGTGAATGGCATTATTTACTGAACGGTAGGTTGAAAGTGTTGCAGACGGCTCTTTGCCGGTTTTGGCGGTGGCTTGATCAATGGTTGGAATCACACACCTCTCACAAGGCTTTACTCCGCGAAAAATCACCTCGCCGATTTTGAGCGCATCAAATAAATCTTCTTCATAAGGTTGTCCGCCGGTGAAAACAAAATTCGGCCGGAAGCGGTTCATGGGAACAGGATGTTGCAAACGTTTGTTGAGATCATCCAGTGAAGATTGCCCGATGATGAGGTAGGGGTAGCCATCTGCAAAACTGACAGGACTCACTTTTTGCGAAGATTTTTTTTTTGTCATTCTTGAAGACAAGTCAGGCATGTAAAAAAGTTTGCATGTCGTTTCCAGTGCATCCGAAAACCATTTATTTATTTCGGACGAAGCCGCGTATGCTTCACAGTCATCACTCCAGATTTTTACTTTTTCCAATCGGCCCTCATTGATTTCGAAAGGAATTTTCAAAACAGAATTGTTTTTTGAATGAGAGATTTCAAATCCATCGTCAACCAAACAAGTTTTCAGCAATGTCATCTTGTTAAAATTCCGTTGCGTGATGAATACATTGTTTTCATCACACAACACCCAGCGACGGTCATGTTGAAGTCCGCGCGAGGTGATCATGGCAGAGGAAACCGGAATTCCCCCCAGCGATTTAACCGGGTAGATGATGATTTCGGAGAGAGTGAGCATGGGCATGGTTAATTCTGTCGAAGTCCTTCGGACTTCGCATCAGGTTCTTTAAAAATATTTCTCATCCCCCAATCGCAATCATGCTCCTGTTTTCGACAGGATGCGATTCGGAAGGAAGATCGGTAGGACTGAACTGTCCGCCGAGAGAAGCATGTTTGCGTTGCAGGCAACCGATGATGAGTTGTTTCACATCTTCTCCTCTTCTCAGCGGCGAGAGCAGATCAGTTTCTTCTTTTGAAAACAAACAGTTTTTCATTTTGCCGTCAGCCGTTAACCGGAGGCGGTTGCAGTCGCTGCAAAACGGGGCGCTCATCGTGCTGATCACGGCAAACGTTCCTTCGAAGCCGAGGACTTTGAATTTTTTTGCCGTGTCATGTTTCTCGTTTTCGATCGGAACGACTTCATAAAAACTGCCGATACGTTCCAGCATTTCCCTGTATGAAAAGACTTTTTCTTTTTTCCATTGATTACCGTCGAACGGCATGAACTCAATGAAGCGGATGTGCAGCGGGAAGTCGCGCGTCATCTGGACGAAGTCAACCAGTTCATCATCATTCACACCATTCATCACCACCACGTTCACCTTAACATGAAAATGATTCTGCAGCAGCAGGTGAATGTTGGAAACCACGCGGTGGAAATAATCCCGCTTCGTAATTTTTTCAAACCGTTCTGGAATCAATGTGTCTAAACTCACGTTGACGGAACGGATGTTTGCCTTTTTGAAATCATCGATAAAATCATGAACAAAAATTCCGTTGGTGGTAATGGCCAGTCTCACCGGATCGTGGTTTTTTTCGTAGTCAGTAAAACCGGAAAGTTGCTGAATGATTTGTCTCGCATCTTTACGAACAAGAGGTTCTCCGCCGGTAAGACGGATTTTTTTTACGCCGAGTTCAATAAAAATTTCCGCCAGTTGTTTTATTTCATCAGCCGTCATTCGTTTGGACTGATGAAAAGAAGTTTGCGGAAATTCTTCCGGCATGCAATAAGAGCAACGGAGGTTACAGGTTTCCGTAAGTGAAATCCGGAGGTAATCGTGAATGCGTGAAAACCGGTCGGTGAGCATGAACCTATTTAAGAGAGAAGATTGAATATGGCGTCAACAAGAAGGAACATTCAATTCTTGTTACTCACCCAAAAGTAACTCTTTTCTGAGAGAGTCGGCGAAATCAACGAGTTCCTGTTTTTTCTGATCACCTAATTCCCGGTCGCAATCGGAAAAACGAAAGCCGATTTGTTCGAGTTCTTTGTCGTTGAACAATGTTTCGGCAGAAAGAAAAAGTTCATCGTTTTCAACGGCGATGTGATCGAGCAACGCTTCTGTGTATTGATTCAGTTGCTTTTGGGCGTCGTGATATTTTTTTTGATCGAGGTTCAATTCAATGTTCCGTATCATTTCCCGGAAGTCCTCGTGGTTTTGAAACATCTCATGAATAACACCGGAGCCGAGAATTTCATTGCGGCTGGCCATGTCAGGGAACAAAATGATTTCCTCTTTATGATGATGATACTGATCGGCATACAAACGGAAAAACCGGATCAGTCCGCGGATTATTTTTTCGTAAAAAGAATTGTCTTTGTCAATCAAAGAACCGGTATTTCGTGCGGTATCAATGGCATTGACAATGACCGCATGCTCATCGTAAAGAACCTGTAATGTTTTGTTCATAAAGTATTTAAGGATTAAAGATAAACAAGATACAGATGTTTTTTATTTTGGTAATATTGAACCCGAATTTACTTTTGAACGGTTATCTGAATCTTGACAAATGACAAAAATTCAGACACTTGGTACTATGACAATTATCAGGAACCGGATTTCAAAATGAATTAACTTTGCGCGCAAATTATGGGCCCATCATCCCTCCTCGTTCTCATCATGGCCGCCGTTGCCTTTTCAGCAGGTGGAATTGCCATTGCAAAAATCTTGGTGAAGGGAACAAAAAATCCGCAGAAAGGTCAGCCGTATGAGTGCGGCATCCCGACCGTCGGAAAAACATGGATACAATTTAATGTCGGCTATTATTTGTTCGCGTTGATCTTCCTCATCTTTGATGTGGAACTTGTTTTTCTTTATCCATGGGCAGTGGTGGTGAAACAGGTCGGCTGGCCTGCATTGATTGACATAGGTGTCTTCCTCTTCATACTGTTCCTCGGATTTCTGTATGCGCATAAAAAAGGAGCGCTGAAGTGGATGTGAAGGAATTCCGAATTTCGGATTAATCCGAATGTGTAAATAATAAGAATGAGTCAATTAGAAAATAAATCTCAAAATTCATTTCCTGGCGAAGTACATCCTGTTCCTGGTGGAGATGTTGTGCTGA
Organism: Bacteroidota bacterium; assembly: GCA_026391945.1. Lineage (GTDB taxonomy): Bacteria > Bacteroidota > Bacteroidia > AKYH767-A > 2013-40CM-41-45 > JAPLDA01. The sequence goes on from JAPLDA010000035.1 coordinate 13,472, forward strand.
CCAGGCTGGACGACGTGATCAACTGGGCGCGGTCGAATTCGTTGTGGCCGCTGACGTTTGCTACCAGTTGTTGCGGGATCGAATTGATGTCGGTGGCTTCTTCCAAATATGATTTTTCACGTTTCGGTTTTGAAGTGGCACGTGCATCTGCACGGCAGGCCGATGTCATCATCATCGCCGGAACGATTGTGAATAAAATGGCTCCCGTGTTAAAAAGATTGTATGACCAGATGCCCGATCCGAAGTATGTGATCGCCATGGGAGCATGCGCCATCAGCGGTGGTCCGTTCTTTTATAATACGTATTCCGTTGTGAAAGGCGCCGATCATGTGATCCCGGTGGATGTTTACATTGCCGGCTGCCCGCCAAGGCCGGAAGCATTGCTGAATTCGCTGATCACGCTGCAGCAGAAAATAAAAAGCGGGTACACAAGAGAACAGATCAAGGCCGGTTGATATGACGAACGACGAACTCAAAATAAAACTAACGGGTTTATTTCCATCCGTCACCTTTGAAGAAGGAGGCGAATGGGTGAATGCCGTTGTTCCTTTTACAGAATGGAAAACAATCGCTCAGCAATTTCGAAACGATCCGAATCTGAAGTGCGATTATTTATTTTGCCTGACCTGTGTGGACTGGAAAACCCATCTCACCATGGTGTATCACCTTACGTCAACGGTTTTCCGGCATAACATGGTGATCAAAATAAAACTCGACCGCAGCAATCCTGAAATCGAAACGGTGTGCGACACCTGGCGAACGGCCGAGTTGCTTGAACGGGAAGTGTATGAAATGTTCGGCGTGAAATTTTTACATCACCCCGACTTAAGAAGACTGATACTGACAGACGATTTCGAAGGTTTTCCTTTGAGAAAAGATTTCGAAGACCCGGTGAACATGATTAAATTATGATTGAGGAAATAGCAAGAACAGAACAAGGTGACATGGTCATCAACCTGGGGCCACAGCATCCGGCCACCCACGGTGTTCTGCATTTGGTGATTACACTCAACGGTGAAACGATAAAAAAAGTGGAACCGCATCTCGGGTACATTCATCGTTCCATCGAGAAGATGTGTGAGTGCCTTTCGTACAGGCAGTTTATTTATGTGACCAGCCGGATGGATTATCTTTCTTCTCACATCAACAACCACGGCAGCGCTCTTTGTGTTGAAAAAGGAATGCAGATCGAAGTTCCTTCACGCGCGAAAGTCATTCGTGTGATCATGGATGAACTGACACGCATTGCTTCGCATGAACTCTGGTGGGGAGCCATGGCCATGGATACGGGAGCCTTCACACCGTTCTTCTATGCTTTTCGTGAAAGGGAAACCATCACCGACATCATGGAGGAAACCTGCGGTGCACGGCTTACGATGAACTACATCGTTCCCGGCGGTGTGATGGCAGACCTTCATCCTGATTTTCAAAAGAAGGTAAAAGAGTTTATCAAATTATTCCGGGCGAAAACAGATGAGTACAACGAACTCGTTACCGGCAATGTTATTTTTCAGAACAGGATGAAGGGAGTGGGTGTTCTTTCGAAAGAAGATGCCATTTCTTATGGCTGCACGGGGCCATCAGCAAGAGGAAGCGGAGTGAGTTGTGATATACGAAAGTTGTATCCGTATGAAGTGTACGACCAGGTAAAATTTGAGGAGGTGATTGAAAATGGCTGTGACTCGTTCGCGCGTTACCTCGTTCGCATCAGGGAAATGTACCAGTCCATCGGCATCATTGAACAGTTGATTGATAACATTCCGGAAGGCGATTTCCAGGCGAAGACGAAAGCCGTTTTGAAATTGCCGAAAGGAGAATTTTACTCCCGCGTTGAAACAGCTCGCGGCGAACTGGGAGTTTATATTGTAAGCGAAGGAGCCACCACACCATACCGGATCAAATTCCGCTCACCGGGATTTTCCAATCTCTCCGCACTGGATCACATGGCACGAGGAAGTAAGATCGGAGATTTGGTGGCGATGATGGGAACGCTGGATCTTGTAATACCGGATATAGATCGATAGAAAAAATTTCGGATTGCGAATTTTAAATTTCGGATTAAGATTAACTCATATGACACCGGAAGAATTAAAAAAGAGAACAAAGCAATTTGCATTGAGGGTCATAAAACTATATAAAAGTCTTCCGAAGGGAAAAGACAACGATGTGTTAGGAATGCAATTGTTGCGTGCGGCCACTTCTGTGGGCGCCAATTACAGGGCGGCATGCAGGGCAAGATCGGATGCGGATTTTATTTCTAAAATCACAGTTGTTGAAGAAGAGGCGGATGAATCGGCATATTGGATTGAGTTGTTTATTGAATCCGGAATAATAAAAAAAGAACGATTGAAAGAGTTGCTAAAAGAAGCCAATGAATTAACGGCCATTTTTACCGCTTCGGGTAATACGGCAAAAACGAATCACAATAATTCGCAATTTAAAATCCGAAATCCGAAATGATACAATGTGGAGCTTAAGTAACATAGCAGGCATTACTCAAACTTGGCTGAATGCAACCTTCAACCCGACGATTGCTTTGTGGTCGGAGTTTGTGATTGTCGGAGTGCTGGTGATTGCACTGTTCGCTGTTCTTGGTCTCGGGCTTGTTTACATGGAGCGCAAAGTAGCGGCACACATCCAGATTCGTCTTGGGCCGAACAGGGTAGGGCCGATGGGAATTTTTCAGACCACGGCCGATACGGTGAAACTGATCATGAAAGAAGGATTGACTCCCGACGGGTCCGATCATTTTTTATTCAACCTCGCACCTTTTGTTGTGATGATCGCCGCCATGCTTGTGCTGGCGCCCATTGCCTTCGCAAAAAATTTCCAGATCTGGGATATCAACATCGGCGTCTTGTATGTGTCAGCCGTTTCTTCCATTTCCGTAATCGGAATATTAATGGCAGGATGGGCAAGTAATAATAAGTATTCATTACTCGGCGCGATGCGTAGCGGAGCGCAGATTGTAAGTTACGAATTGTCGGTCGGACTTTCCATCATCTCCATCGTTGTTCTTTCCGGAAGCCTGCAACTTTCAGACATCATCGCCTCACAGCAGGATGGCTGGTGGATTTTTAAAGGACACATTCCCGTGATCATTGCATTCGTCATCTTTATTATTGCAGTAACCGCAGAGACAAACCGCGCGCCGTTTGACCTGGCGGAAGCGGAATCAGAACTCACCGCCGGATTTCATACCGAATATTCAGGAATGAAATTCGCGCTCTTCTTCCTCGCGGAATACATCAACATCTTTATTGTATGTGCGATCGGCGCCACATTATTTTTTGGCGGATGGATGCCGTTGCACATCGGCAACTGGCAGGGATTTAATCAGGTGATGGATTACATTCCGTCGTCGGTGTGGTTCATCAGTAAAACATTGTTTCTCATATTCCTCATCATGTGGTTCCGCTGGACATTCCCGCGCTTGCGGATTGATCAGCTGCTGAACCTCGAGTGGAAATATTTGTTGCCGATCAGCATGGTTAATTTGTTGCTGATAACAGTGATGGCAATTATGAAGTGGCACTTTTAAATTGCGGATTGCGAATTGAAAAAACCGGACAAGTGAACAAGGTTGAAACAACGAACAAAAAATTAAATTTTAAAATAAATCATATACACTGCCCTTAAATTGAAACTCAGTAATCCGAAATAGTAAGAAAGAATGACGCCAGGCGAATACATAAAGAACATTGTTAACGGGGTGAAGTCACTTCTTACCGGCATGAAGCTGACCGGTTATTATTTCATGCATCCGAAAGAAATCATCACCGAACAATACCCTGAGACGCGCCCGGTTTTGTCGGAACGTTTCCGCGGAGAAGTGGTGATGTCGCATGACGAAAAAAATGAACATCGCTGCACCGGCTGTACAGCCTGCGAACTGGCTTGTCCGAACGGAACGATAAAAATCATTACCAAATTTGAAACATCACCGGAAGGAAAAAAGAAAAAAGCGCTCGATACATTTATTTATCACCTGGAACTTTGCACCATGTGTAATTTGTGTATTGTCGCCTGTCCGACCGATGCGATCAAGATGGCTCAGAATTTTGAACACAGTGTTTACGACCGGAACCAGCTTACGAAAGTGCTGAACAAACCGGGATCGAAACTGATGGAAGGAGTGGAGTAAAAAATTGAAACATGACAGCTAACCAAATAATTTTTTATCTCATATCAGCGCTGGTACTTGGCTCGGGAGTACTTGCCGTCACCACGCAAAAAATTTTCCGTTCGGCCATCTGGCTGTTGTTTTCACTCATCGGGATCGCCGGCATGTTTTTCTGGATGGATATGAATTTCATCGCCGCTGTCCAGATCATCGTGTATGTCGGCGGCATTGTCGTGCTGATTATTTTCTCCATCTTCCTCACCCAGCAATCCGGGAACCAGATGGCGAAGCCGGTTCGCAACCGTGTTCTGTTCTCCACGCTCGCCGTGTTGTTTGGCTTTGCATTCACATTCATGCTGATCAACCAGCACCGGTTTTCTGCATCATCCGATAAATTGGTGGAACCGAGCATCTCAAACATCGGCATGCGGATGCTTGGATCAGGAGAACAGGGATATGTGTTGCCGTTTGAAGTCGTGAGTATCTTATTATTAGCCGCCATGATTGGCTGCATTGTCATTGCCATCAAGTCAAGACCTGAAGAAAAATGAACGAGATTCCTTTGTTACACATTCTGTTTGTCAGCACGGCACTGTTCTTCATCGGCATGTACGGTTTCTTCACAAGAAGAAACATCATCACCATGCTGATGTCAATTGAGTTAATCCTGAACAGCGTGAACATCAACTTCGTTGCATTCAATAAATATTTATATCCGGATAAACTCGATGGGCTGTTCTTCGCCATCTTCATCATTGCTATTGCCGCGGCGGAAGCGGCTGTTGCCATTGCCATCATCATCAACCTCTATAGAAGCCATTCATCCATTGATGTGGAAGATGCCGATGAACTTAAGTTTTAAAGAATAATAAATAAGCAATCATGAACACCAAGACAAGACCTTTCATTATTACTTATTCATTAGTACCTATTCATTAATTAAAATGACTGCGAATTTATACCTGGTTCTGATCCCGTTGCTTCCACTCGCGACCTTTGTGCTGCTGGGATTGTTCGGAAGAAAATATTTTAAAAACAGTTCCGGCATCATCGGGACCACTTCTTTGTTTGTCTCCGCATTGCTTTCTCTTGTCTCTGCGTACCAGTATTTTTTTGTTGACGGAAAAGTAAACGGCGTTTACCAGCAGGTCGTTATCCTGAAACATACGTGGCTTCAGTTTTCACCGAATGTTTCCATTGACATGGGAATGATCCTCGACCCGATTTCCATGATGATGATCGTGGTGGTCACCTTCGTTTCTCTGATGGTGCATATCTATAGTCTCGGTTACATGAAAGGAGAAGAGCGGTTTGCCACGTACTATTCTTTTCTTTCGTTGTTTACGTTCTCCATGCTCGGACTGGTTCTCTCCTCGAACATTTTCCAGATCTATATTTTCTGGGAACTCGTAGGAGTTTCATCGTTCCTGCTCATCGGATACTATTATGATAAACCATCCGCTGTTGCTGCATCAAAAAAAGCATTCATTGTTACACGTTTTGCCGATCTTGGTTTCCTCGTTGGAATTCTGATTCTTTCGTTCGAAGCTGGAACGTTGGATTTTCAAACGCTCATTCACCGGTTAACGGCTCCGGATTCTGAATTTCTTCACACGGCTGCCGCCGCATCATTCATGGGCGTAAGCGCGCTCACGTGGGGACTAGTATTGGTGTTCATCGGCGGAGCGGGAAAATCAGCAATGTTCCCGTTACACATCTGGTTACCTGATGCGATGGAAGGCCCGACTCCGGTTTCAGCTTTGATTCATGCTGCAACCATGGTAGTTGCCGGCGTTTTCCTGGTTGCGCGGTTATTCCCGGTGTATGCGTTGTCGTGTCCCGTTGCATTGCACCTCGTGATGTATGTGGGAATTTTATCGGCGTTGTTCGCCGCCGTCATCGCATGCACACAAACGGATATCAAACGTGTTCTGGCTTATTCAACCATGTCGCAGATCGGTTACATGATGTTCGCACTCGGAGTTTCGGGATATGGAGGTGAAGATGGTTTGGGATATATGGCTTCCATGTTTCATCTTTTCACTCATGCATTCTTTAAAGCATTGTTATTCCTCGGCGCCGGCGCCGTCATTCACATGATTCACAGCAATGAAATGAAAGACATGGGCGGGCTGAGAAAAAAAATGCCGGTCACGCACCTTACATTTTTACTTGCCTGTCTTGCGATTGCGGGCATTCCTCCGTTTGCCGGTTTCTTCAGCAAAGAAGAAATTCTTACGGCTGCCTTTCATGCAAACAAAATGGTTTACGGAATCGCTCTCATTACGGCTGCCATCACCGCATTCTATATGTTCAGGTTGTACTTCACTATTTTCTGGAATAAGGAAGCGACGGCAGATGCGCATCACGCCGACTCTTCTCATCATGAAGGAACGTATTCAATGAAAATTCCATTGGTGTTGCTTGCTGCCGGAGCGGTGCTTGCCGGGTTTGTTCCTTTCGGCAAACTGGTAACATCCGATGGAGCTTTTCTCCCGACAGAAATGAATCCTGTTTTCTCTATCGCACCGGTGCTGCTGGCGGTGACGGGAATTCTGCTGGCGATGAGCATGTACAGGAAGAAAAATGATTCACCTGAAAAAATATCAGGAGCTGTTAAAAGCGTTTACCAGGCATCGTATCGTAAATTTTATATTGATGAAATATATTTATTCATCACAAAAAAAATCATCTTCAATCTCGTTGGCAGGCCGGCGGCATGGGTTGATAAAAACATCGTGGATGGATTGATGAATTTCATCGCAACGGCTACGGCCTTTGTTTCAGAATTGATAAAAGGAATACAATCGGGCAAGGTGCAAAATTATGCATTGTATTTCTTCGGAGGCGCCATCGGTTTTATTGTGTTGTTTATTTATTTGTGGAAGTAAAAATTTAAAGAGACCATCTTAAAATTGATTCTATAATTGAATTGGAATTAATAGAGAATGAAAATTAAAAGCGAATATTCTTTTCACAATCCGACTGCTATTAATTGCGGTGCGCGGGGCGTCCACGAACGGCGCGAACCGTCAATTGGCCGGGGTAGCCGGGCGGCTTGTGTGAAAAGCCAATGGGCGGTTGGCGTTCGTGGGCTGCTTTTTGCTCCACTTTTTGCAGAAGCAAAAAGTGGAAAGAAAACAAATGGCATGTTCTTCATTATTAAGCCAAATTATTTTAAGGTTGCGTCTAAGAAAATATAGAAAGAATGAATTTATCACTGCTCATATTATTCCCCGTCCTTACAGCCATTGCCATTCTCTTTTGCAAAGGATTGAAACAGGTCCGCATGGTTGCTTTGTTCGGCGCTGCCTTACAGATGGTGCTAACAGCGACCTTGCTTTTCTCTTACTGGGCCGAACGTTCATCCGGAAACAAAGAACAGATGCTCTTCCAGTTCGGCCACACCTGGTTTGCACCGCTGAACATTGAATACTATGTTGGCGTGGATGGAATTTCAGTCGCCATGATCCTGCTCACTTCTTTCGTGGTGATCTCCGGCATTTTGGTTTCATGGAAGATGGAAACACTAAGCAAAGAATTTTTCTTCCTGCTTCTTTTACTCAGCGCCGGAGCATACGGATTTTTCATCTCGCTCGATTTATTCACGATGTTCTTCTTCCTCGAAGTGGCAGTGATTCCTAAATTCCTGCTCATCGGAATCTGGGGCAGCGGAAAAAAAGAATACAGCGCCATGAAACTTGCGCTCATGCTCATGGGCGGATCGGCGCTGGTGTTTGTGGGATTGCTCGGCGTCTATTTTAACAGCAATGCCGGATCAGGCGTTCACACATTTGATCTGTTGAAACTTTCGCAGATGCACATTCCCGTTGAAGCACAGCGGATATTTTTCCCATTAACGTTTGTCGGCTTCGGAATCTTCGGTGCGTTATTTCCTTTTCATACATGGGTTCCCGACGGACACTCATCGGCGCCAACGGCAGCATCGATGTTTCTCGCCGGTATCTCGATGAAGCTCGGTGGTTACGGTTGTCTCCGTGTGGCGACTTATTTAATGCCGGAAGCCGCGCATGAATATTCAACGATCATCATCATCCTGGCATCCATCGCCATCTTATATGGAGCCTTTGCCACGATGATGCAAACAGACCTGAAGTACATCAACGCCTATTCATCCGTGAGTCATTGCGGATTTGTGTTGCTGGGAATCGGCATGCTTACCAAGACAGCCATGACCGGCGCGGTGATGCAAATGGTTTCTCACGGTTTGATGACGGCACTTTTCTTCGCCGCCATCGGAATGGTTTACGACCGCACGCATACGCGGATGGTTGCGCAGTTAGGAGGCTTGCTGAAAATCATGCCGTTCATCAGCACCGTATTTTTTATTGCAGGATTGTGTTCACTTGGCTTACCCGGCTTCAGCGGCTTCGTCGCGGAAATGACTGTGTTCATGGGTTCGTGGCAACATGCAGAACTGTTTTATCGTATTGCAACGATTGCCGCCTGTGCTTCCATTGTTGTGACGGCTGTCTATATTCTTCGTGCAATCGGTCGCTCCATCATGGGGCCGGTAACAGATGACCATCATTTAAAACTCGGTGATGCAAACTGGAATGAAAAAGTGGCCGCCGTGATCCTGATCGCAGGAATTGTTGCCATTGGTATCGCACCGTTCTGGCTGAATGATTTGATTTCTCCCGGCGCAGAAGTGATTATGAATAAAGTGTTGAGCATTAGATAATGAAAACCAGGAATAATGAATTCCGGAATTAGTTCACTCCGAAATTCACAATTGAGAAAACATGAATGAAATTTTTACACTGATGAAACATGAGCTGTCTCTGACACTCATTCTTTTCATTTTGCTTTTCCTGAAACTGGGAAAGGAAACCTGGAAAGCGGAATCCACGCTTGGTTTCATCAGCCTGTTGCTGCTGCTGAACTTCCTGTTTGGTTTTGTGATGAACGGAACCGGCAGCTTATTCGGTGATATGTTCCACACCAATGCCACGATCGCTTTTGAAAAAAACATCCTCAACTTCGGCGCGTTCATCATTTCACTCCAGGCATTTTCATGGCTGAAGGATCACAAACACCTTCCTGAATTTTACATGCTGATGGTCTCCACGCTCATCGGGATGTTCTTCATGATTTCCAGCGGCAACCTGCTCATGTTTTACCTCGGACTTGAACTGTCAACCATTCCGCTTGCGGCGCTTTCCAATTTTGATCTGTTGAAACGGCAGTCATCCGAAGCGGCGATGAAGATGATCCTGTCGTCTGCATTTTCTTCAGGCATTCTTCTCTTTGGTATTTCGATGATGTACGGAACCACGGGCACGGTGAGCTTTTCCGAACTGCCACAACACCTCGATGGAAGCGCCTTACAGGTTTTCGCATTCATTTTATTGTTCACCGGTTTTGCATTCAAGATGTCGGTCGTTCCGTTTCATTTCTGGACAGCCGATGTGTACGAAGGTTCGCCGGCATCCGTGACTTCTTACCTGTCGGTGATTTCAAAAGGCGCCGTCATTTTTGTTTTTGTGACGGTGCTGTACACGGTGTTTAAACCGATGGCGGAAATGTGGTACCATGTATTGTTCCTCGCTTCTGTGTTGACGATGGTCATCGGGAATCTTTTCGCCATCAGGCAAAACAATTTAAAACGATTCCTTGCCTTTTCTTCCATTGCGCAGGTTGGTTTTATCCTGATCGGAATCTCAGGAAGTTCACAAACCGGAATGGCTTCCGTGATCTATTTCATTCTCATTTATGTGTTCTCCAACCTCGGTGCTTTCGGAGTGGTGGCGCTGGTGAGTGCGCTGACGGGAAAAGAAAATGTGAACGACTACAAAGGATTTTATAAGACGAATCCATTGCTGAGTTGGGTGCTGACGATTTCTCTTTTCTCTCTTGCAGGAATTCCTCCTACTGCAGGGTTCTTCGGAAAATTATTTTTGCTCACCGCCGGCGCGGGAAAGGGAAATTATCTCCTGATCACCATTGCCGCATTGAACATGATTGTTTCGCTGTACTATTACCTCCGCATTGTGAAAGCCATGTTCATGGATGCCAATGAGCAGCCGATAGAAAAACTCATCATCCCGTTTCTTCCGAAGATTGCTTTGTTCATCTGTGTGGCAGGAATGATCGCCCTCGGATTTGTAAGCGATCTTTATAATTATATTTATTCATTGAGTTTTGGAATGTAGTTGATAAGAGAATCAAGAGACGAGAGACAAGAATCAAGACAAGAATCCGCAACCCGAAAAAAAATGGCCATCAACAAAAACCACGAATTCGAAGACCTTGACGGAGTGAAATGCGCCATCGTTGAAAAAAATATTCCGGCAGAACGTGTGAAGTTTTTAAAAAAGATACTGGAGTTTAACCGCTATACAGTGGTGGTGGTAAAAAGCCCGCCGCCGAAAGCCGCGCCGGTTACAGCAACAACTCCCGCCGGAGATGCATCACCTGTTCCGCCAACACCATCAGCACCGGAAACTTTTACGATCGGCGTTACCGACGTCCGCTTTAACAGGATCAACGCCGTTTTCGGACGATCGCTCCGCACACCCGACGGACACATCGTTACACTTGCTTTCTGGGAACAAAAGGAAACGGTGTCGAATGATGAGGTTCCGTATTACGAAAAAAAATTCTGATAAATTTTTTTTCTGTGCAGCCAGGTTTTCCAACCTGACTGATTAGCCATAATTTTTTTTTCAATTTACCAAGTCACAGAATTCTACTGCTTCTAAATTGAAGGGCGAACATCTGGATTCAAATAGAACGAAGCTCGTGTCAGGTTGGAAAACGGGACACCACAAGAAACGCGCTTTAATGCCGAAGGCATGATATGATTATTGAAGAAAAATAAACAAAGAGTAGCAAATCCCGAAGGGATGACATTTCACTCATACAAAATGCATGTATTCATTCTGAAAAATAATTTTCCATAATAATTCCATCCACCAAAGGCGTATTAATTATTCTCGACCATTAAATTAATTTTCTGACTCATCCTGATGAATGATTCACTGTTCACCAGGTCGTAGCCGCCCGGCTCACAAGTTTACGTTTTAAAGCTACGACCAGCATGGGATTTTGGGGCTCGAAACCTGACACAACAAGAAAACGATGTCACTCCTTCGGAGTTCCGTTTAGAATTGCTTTTCTATTCTATAATTATTTCACTCCTTCGGAGTTTGACTGTGCAGCCAGGTTTTCGACCCTCCTGTACAGTCAGGTTTTCCAACCTGACTGTATGTATCCTGGCAATATCATTTCGTTGCAATGGGCGCTGATGAAATTGAAGTAACGGAAAACCCGGGTACTGTGCGATGACATTACTCCCACTTATTCACATACCCTTTGCTGAATAACAAACAGAACGATATTCGTGTCAGGTTGGAAAACCTGACACCACATGAATGGTATAACCGATCTCACTATGAAGATCCTTAATTGTCAAGATCTGTTTTGCCTCTGAAGAAGAAGGCGCCAATTCTAATACCGAAATATTCCGTTTCATTGCCTGACTTTACATTCGTTACTGCGATAAAGTTATAATCCATTGACATAAAAAAATGCCCAAGGTCAAAACCAACTCTTGGATAAAATCCGAATTCTGACACGAGGGGTTTTCCAACGCCATAAATTCCAAGACCTGCGCCAATAA
>JAPLDA010000041.1 GCA_026391945.1 Bacteroidota bacterium
CTCCATGTCCACGCTACTGCTTCAAAACTTGTTTCGTTAGGAAAGTTTCCATTGGCAACAGAAAGATCAGTAGTCCTCTCCTGAATCAGCGCATCTTTTCCTGCGCCTGCATCGGGCTGAAGAGTCAGAGTTGTTTGTGCCTGTATCTCAAACGAGAGAAGGAGTAAACAGGCAGTAAATAATAGTGTAGAGATTGCTTTCATGCAGATGTTTTTTTCAAATATAGAAATAAATATACATCCGTAGATTAAGACACGGAGGAATGAGAATATTATCCCATTCTCTGTTAAAAAAAGGAAACGAAAGGGTTCGCAAGGAACCGGAGAAATATCAACTTAGCGGAGTGACTTCCTGTTATGCGTTCGTGGTTTCCGCAAAAAACTTTCGTGCGCCAAGATCATAGCTGTTGCCTTTCGACATCACATGAACGATGAGGTTTTCGATGGAGATCGGAGTTCCTTCTTTCAGGTCGGCAATGTTGGAATGACGAATGTGATGCCCGTCGATGATGATCACGAGTCCGGAACCAACCGCTTCTAAATATTTTCCTTCCGTCACAAACACACCGGTATCTTCGCCAAGCCCGATGCCGATGCAGGATGGATTCGCTGCAACAGCTTGTGTGAGCCTGCCGAATCTTCCGCGGGTCACAAAATGTGAATCGATGATCACGTCTTTCATGAAGCCAAGTCCCGTGGTAATTTTTACTTCTCCTTTAAACAGCGCTTCCGAACTGCTGCCCTGGTAAATCATCGTGTTCGACATGGCCATGGCGCCGGCGCTGGTTCCTGCAATCAGAAAGTTTTCATTCATGTAACGGTCATGCATGATTTCCAAAAATTCGGTGCCGCCAAAAATGGAAGATAAGCGCAACTGGTTTCCGCCGCTGAACATCACGCCCTGGCATTTCCTGATGCGTTCAATCATCTCCGGCTGCTGCGCATCTTCGCGGTTGCGGATGTTCATCACACGCACATTTTTGCAGCCGAGTTTTCCGAATGCATCGAGGTAATTTTGTCCTACTTCAGCAGGAATGGAAGAAGCGCTCGTCACCACTTCAATGTAAGAATCATGGCCATTGATCTCATGAACGATACGGCTTAAGATCTGCAGCCCGAAAAAATTCAGGTTGTTCTTCTGTGAAAAATTCGGTTCCGGTTCAGTTCCTTTGTCTTCGTTGCCACCAATGGCAAACAGCTTTCCTTTCGGTATTTCCATAGCGTTTTCAGAAATTTCGGTGGCAAACGTACGTCTTTCTTTGGAATGACGAAAGCTGAAATCCGCACTGGCAGCAGATTTATTAACAATGGCAGGGACTGAATTCGGTGGCTTCGACAGGCTCAGCCACCAATAACAAAAAGCCCCAAAAAAAATAGGTCGTGTTCCTGTTTGAAGTTACTTTTGCCTTTGTCGCAGGTGGCTGAGCCTGTCGAAGCCACACTACCAGACACGATTAATTTTTGCCAATTGAAAAAATCTTATTAATTTGAAAAACTTTTTTAATACACTTCAACATGATGGAAATACTGGATATCCGTGCCATGCGCGGACCGAACTATTGGTCAATCAGAAGGCATAAACTGATTGTGATGAAACTCGACATCCGCGAGTTGGAAGATTCGCCCACCAATAAAATTCCGGGGTTTGCCGAACGGCTCGAAAAAATGTTCCCGAGTTTGTATGAACATGAATGTTCGGAAGGAGTTCCCGGAGGATTTTTTCACCGCATCAAAGAAGGAACCTGGATGGGTCATGTGGTGGAACACATTGCTCTCGAAATTCAAACGCTTGCCGGGATGGATTGCGGTTTCGGAAGAACGCGCACCACCGGCCAGCATGGAATTTACAACGTCGTGTTTTCTTACATGGAAGAAAAAGTAGGCGTGTTCGCAGCCAGAGCCGCTGTGAGAATTGCGGAGTCACTCGTAAAAGATGAAACGTATGACCTGGCTGATGACATCCAGAAGATGCGTGAACTCAGGGAAGACGAACGTTTGGGACCTTCCACAGGATCCATCGTGGATGAAGCCATCAAAAGAAAAATTCCGTGGATACGTCTCAACCGACATTCATTGGTTCAACTGGGTTATGGAATGAATCAACGGAGAATACAGGCAACCGTTGCCAGTACCACTTCCAGTATAGCCGTGGAAGTGGCCTGTGATAAAGAGGAAACAAAAAATCTTCTCGAAGCCGCATCCATTCCTGTTCCCCGCGGACGGGTGGTGTACGATGAAGAAGATCTTGAATCAGCAATAAAAAGAATTGGTTATCCCATTGTGTTAAAACCGGTCGGTGGAAATCACGGACGCGGCGCCACCATCAACATCACTTCATGGGATGATGCGGTGAAAGCACTTGCACTTGCGAAAAAAGTTTCACGCGGAGTGATCGTTGAAAAGTTCATCACCGGATACGATTACCGTTTGCTGGTGATCGATTATAAATTTGTGGCAGGAGCAAGACGCACTCCGGCCATGGTGACCGGTGACGGAAAACATTCCATCCAGCAACTCATCGACATCGTGAACAAAGATCCCCGAAGAGGATACGGACATGAAAAGGTGTTAACAGCCATCAAGATTGATGACATGACTCTCGATATGCTGAAAGAAAAAAATCTTTCGCTTGAAACAGTGCTGAAGAAAGGGGAGGAGTTGCATTTAAAACGTACGGCTAACCTGAGTACAGGCGGAACTTCCACGGATGTCACGGAAGTGGTTCACCCGTTCAACGTGTTCATGGCGGAACGGATTGCACGCATCATCGGCCTGGATATTTGCGGAATCGACATCATGACTCCTGACATCAGTCTGCCGTTGCATGAGAATGGCGGAGCTGTTCTCGAAGTGAATGCCGGCCCTGGATTCCGGATGCACATTGCGCCGGCCGAAGGACTGGAAAGAAACGTGGCAGAACCCGTGATCGACATGTTGTATCCGCCGGGAAGTACGGCGAGAATTCCGATCATCGCTGTGAGCGGTACGAACGGAAAAACAACGACGACACGACTCATCGCGCACATTGTAAAAACGATGGGACATAAAGTCGGTTTCACCACGACCGATGGAATTTATATTCAGAACCGGATGGTAGAAGCCGGCGATTGCACCGGCCCGTTAAGCACGGAGTATGTGCTGAAAGATCCGACCGTTGATTTTGCCGTGCTCGAATGTGCACGCGGAGGAATTCTGAAAGCCGGTCTTGGTTTTCATAACTGCGATGTGGGAATTGTTACCAATGTGGCATCCGATCATCTTGGTTTGAAAGACATCAACACGCTCGAAGACATGGCGCGCGTAAAAGGAGTGGTGATTGAAAGTGTGTTGCCGGAAGGCTATGCCATCCTGAATGCCGACGATGACCTGGTTTATGACATGAGGAGAAACCTGAACTGCAACGTGGCGCTATTCAGTCTCGATGAAAACAATCCGAGAATAAAAAAACATTGTGCCGATGGCAAACTGGCCGCCATTGTGGAAAACGGTTACGTCACCATCTGCAAAGGAACGTGGAAGATTCGCGTCGACAAAGTCGTGAACATTCCGCTCACGTATTCCGGGAAAGCCGTGTTCATGATTCAGAATATTCTTCCGGCTGTTCTTGCGGGTTTTGTAAGAGGATTTAAAGTGGAAGACATGCGTCTCGCGCTTGAAACATTCATTCCTTCGCCTACACAAACTCCTGGACGAATGAACATTTTCCGGTTCCGCAATTTCGAAGTGATGGTGGATTATGCACACAATCCGGCCGGCTTCGCAGCCATCGGGAAACTGCTTGAGAAAATCGATGCGAGGCCGAAAGTGGGAATCATCGCTGGTGTGGGCGACAGGAGGGATGAAGACATCATCCAGCTGGGTGCGGTTTCGGCGCAGATGTTTGATGAGATCATCATCCGCCAGGATAAAAATTTACGCGGAAGGTCGGAGGAGGAAATCATAGAGCTGATGATGAAAGGCATTAACCAGGAAGATCCGAAAAAGAAAGTCATGGTGATCCGGAAAGAATCGGAAGCCATTGATTACGCAATTAAGAATGCAAAGAAAGGATCGTTCATCACGATCTGCAGCGATGTGGTTCCGGATGCACTGGATCAGATCATGAAACACAAGGAAGACGACGATCATTTTGAATTGCACAAAGAAGACATCCCGAACCTGGCGGGGTAAACCCAAATCAATTCATCGGAAATTCAAAGATGGCTGAGGTGATTTTTTTTGAAACACTCTGAGACCTCTGCTTCTCTGCGGCCTCTGCGTGAAATGATTTTTTTTAGATGTACATGTGAAATGTTCTTTCAAAAAGTTTTTTTGTTTATGCTCTGGAAAAAATATTTCAATGTTGCTGCAGGAACATTTTTTTCCGGAGCTGAGCATTCTCCCTGATGTTTACATAGAAGAGGTTGTAATCCACGATGTGGTAATTTTTAAAATTGAAAAAAAGATTTCCGAAAAAATGCGGCTTGTGGATTCGTACGACACCGTCAAGCACCTGTGCATCCGACAACCCGGGAATCATGCGGTTGAAATTTTTGAGGGCGGTTGAAATTTTTGAGGATGCCGCCTTTGTTCAGTTCACAGGAAGCGTATGAACTGTCGGTCGTCCAGGTAAGCGGGTTGGTACAAACAGCTTCCACGGCTGGTTTCACATACCCCGGCGGAAAAAAATTCCGCGCATACGTCCGCCAGGAAACATAACATCCTGTTTCACCTTCACTCCTGCATGGTTTCAGAATGGTAAACATCGTGTCGCGTACCGGCATGCCGATGAGGTAAGCGGCAACGAGTTGTTTCATCAACGGTTTTCCTTCGAAAAAATCTTTCAGCAGGCGAATGGCGTGTTTTGTTCCCTGGCTGTGCGAGGCAATGATGACAGGCCTTCCGTGGTTATAATACGTGAGGTAATATTCGAACGATTTTTTCACATCGTTGTAGGCAAGGTCCAGGGCCTGGTGCGCATCTTTTTCCAGGCTGGTAAAAAAAGCGGAGAGATGTGCCTGCCTGTATCTTGGAGCATAAATTTTTCCGGCGCCATTGAACACGCTGGCCTGGTAGAGGATGGTGGTAGCATCTGTTCTGTCGTTGATTTTCTGATCATGAACCGAAGCATTCCACTGGGTGCTTTCATTGGTTGTGCTGAGGTAAGTAGTCGGGTGAATAAAGAATACATCTATTGAAGAAGTATCCTGTTCATCAGCAAAGCCGCAGCAGGACGGAACGTTGTCTGCATTGTCTTTTTGTGCCGGAAGAGAAGCCCAGTTTTCATTCATGCTGTAATCGGGCGGAGCCACAGCCGTTGAATCAAATGGAATTTCCAGCAGTTGCGGAGTGAATTTATCCGAGCAGCCGGTGAAAATAAAAAGGAGCGAAAAAAAATAAATGATAAATGTGATTCCGGTTTTCATCGCTGGCAAAGATAGAGGAATGGAAATAATTTTTGTACCCAATCACACAACGATACCTGAAACAAATTGAATTTGTATGTTGATAACAATGTTTAAAAGTAAAGAGCATCTATTTGATGGACTGTGTACTCAAAGGATAATTTTGGGCGAAACATGAAGTGTGTTTTCATGCTTAATTAATAAGTCATCCTGAAAACTGAACAAACAAAACAAAAATGAAAAAATCATACATGAGAAAAGAGATGTACGGGACAATCAAAAGAAATATCACTTACCTGATGGGAACTGTATTGGCTGTCAGTTTCCTTTTTTCTTCTCAGAAATCGTATGCAACCCACGCTGCCGGAGCCGATCTTACTTACCGTTTCATCAGCAGCAGCGGCAACAGCAGCACCTATGAAGTAACCGGTACATTTTACCGTGACTGTGCAGGTATTGCAGCTCCAACGACGCTCCAGATCGACATCAGTTCTGTATCCTGCAACCGCACGTTACAACCGGTAAGTCTTAGCAAGATTGCTGGAACAGGACAGGAGATTTCGTTTCCATGTTCATCAGCAGTAACCACCTGTACCAATTCCGGGAGTTCAAATGCGGGTTTCCAGAAATATGTGTACCGTGGGAACATCACGTTGCCGGCGAAGTGCACCGACTGGGTATTCAGCTATCATGTATGTTGCCGTAAC
Organism: Bacteroidota bacterium; assembly: GCA_026391945.1. Taxonomy (GTDB): domain Bacteria; phylum Bacteroidota; class Bacteroidia; order AKYH767-A; family 2013-40CM-41-45; genus JAPLDA01. Next base: position 6,091 of record JAPLDA010000041.1, read on the forward strand.
TGCGCCATCACCACGATCACGCAAGGTTCACCCTGCGGACAGACTACTGAAATTTATGTGGAAGCAACGCTCAACAACCTTTCATTCCCAAGTAATAATTCTCCTACTTTCGGTAACGTTCCGGTTTCTTTCATTTGTCTTGGACAGAATTTCACCTACAACCACGGAGGTAATGAAGTGGATGGTGACTCTTTATATTATGAACTCGTGAATGCACGGTCAGGGCCTTCCGTCAATGTGCCTTACATCAATCCGTATTCCGGTACGAATCCGCTTAATTCAAGTCCCGCTGTTACCATCAATCATGTAAACGGTGATCTCGTGATGAATGCACAGGCACTCCAGGTGGGCATTGCTGCCATCCGCATCAAAGAATACAGGAATGGAATCCTGATTGGAAGCGTGATTCGTGATATGCAGTTCATTGTAAAAAATTGTGGATCGAACAATCTTCCTACTGCAAGCGGCATGAATGGAACGAATAAATTCTCTGCAACGGTTTGTGCAGGAAGTTCCATTTCATTTACGGTGAACTCCAATGATATCGATGCCGGTCAGACTGTTACCATGACCTGGGATGGAGGTATTTCAGGCGCTACTTTCACGACTGCCGGAACTCCGCATCCAACCGGAACATTCACATGGAATACAACGCTTGCCAATGCAAGGCCGCAGCCATACCAGTTTACCGTGACAGTTCAGGATAACAGTTGCCCTACGAACGGAGTACAGTCGTATGGATTTACCATTTACGTTCCGCTCATTACCGTCTCACTTACTCCTTCCATTCACAATGGATATAACGTCAGTTGTAACGGGGGCAGTAACGGAACTATATTAGCATCACCATCGGGTGGCACTGGACCGTATACATACAGTTGGAATACATCGCCTGTGCAAACCACCCAGACTGCAACGGGGCTTGGTGCCGGATCCTATACCGTTACTGTTACAGATTCATTAGGATGCCATAATACTGCCACAGCAAGCATTACATTAACACAGCCGCCTGCATTGACTGCTTCAGTAACTTCTAAAACCAACGTGAACTGTTTTGGTAATACAACAGGGTCAGCAACTGCTGCCGGTTCGGGTGGAGTAGGAGGTTATACATATAGCTGGAATACTTCTCCTGTACAGAGCACCGCTACAGCAACCGGTCTTGGTAGTGGAACTTATACCTGTACGGTGACAGATGCAAACGGATGTACGACTACCGCGAATGCCACGATCACGCAGCCATCAGCAGCATTGAATTCTTCCGTGACTTCTACCAACAATGTTACCTGTAACGGCAACAGCAACGGAGTGATCGATCTTACCGTGACAGGCGGAACGGCTCCATATTCTTATTTGTGGAGTCCGGGAGGAGCAACGACACAGGATTTAACAGCGCTTGATACCGGAACCTATTCTGTTACGGTGACGGATTCGCTTGGATGTACGTCAACCGCTTCCACCATCATCACGGAGCCGGGAGTTCTTGTTCCGCTGATCACCAGCGTTTCGGTAGGAGGAGTAAACATTGCATGCTATGGCGGAAGTACCGGTTCAGCAACAGCTTCTGCAACCGGAGGAACATTGCCTTATTCTTATTTATGGTCGCCATCAGGTGATACCGCCCAGACTCAAAACGGGCTGAGTGCAGGTACCATTTCCGTTCTTGTTACCGACGCCAATGGTTGTACTGGGACTGCCACATCAGTCATTACACAGGCCGATTCATTGTACTCTACGGTTACCAGCGCCATCAATTCAGGCGGAACCAACATCACCTGCCACGGGGCTTCCGATGCCAACATTGATCTGACTGTGAACGGCGGAACAGCTCCTTATGCATTTGTGTGGACGCCGGGTGGAAACACGACGGAAGATCTCGCCAATGTTGCAGCAGGAACCTATTCAGTAACGATCACTGATACCAACGGATGCATTGCCACCAACAGCATCATCATCACACAACCTGATTCGATGTACCCGAATATATCCAGCCCGATCAATGCCGGAGGATACAATATAGGATGTCATGGTGAATCTTCCGGATCTCTCAGTACGCTGGTCGTAGGAGGTACGGCTCCGTATTCATATTTATGGACACCAACCAATGACACCATTCCGAACCTGACAGGTCTTCCTGCCGGAACTTATTTCCTGACGGTGACAGATGTGAATGGTTGTATTGATACAGCATCCGCTACACTCACACAACCGGATACTATTGTACCGTTAATCACAAGTGCTACTGTAAATGGTGGATTCAACATCAGTTGTTCAGGAAGTTCAAACGGATCTGCTTCAGTGAGTGTGACCGGAGGAACGTTGCCCTATTCTTATTCATGGTCAACCGGCGACACCACGGCCAGTGTCAGCGGCCTTTCCGCTGGTCCTATTACAGTTCATGTTGTTGATGCGAACGGTTGTTCTGCGGATGCTTCAGCAACACTTACGGCTCCTCCGCCATTGAATAATGACAGCGTGCTGGTATCTACATTCTACGGAGGCAACAACGTATCCTGTTATGGTTCATCCAACGGAACCATTGATGTATTTGTATCCGGTGGAACGACTCCTTATTCTTATTCCTGGTCACCTTCCGGTGATACCACGTCAAGCCTCACCGGTTTGTCAGCCGGAAATTATACCGTCACGATTACCGATGCCAATGGCTGCATGGATTCCATTGCCATCACGCTTACACAGCCTGACACCATCAGTCCTAGTGCTGTCTATTCTTCTTTCAACGGCTACCCGATTCGTTGCTACGGAGATTCCACCGGTGCCATTGACCTGACGGTTACGGGAGGCTCGACTCCGTTTACATTTGCATGGTCGAACGGACAAACAACAGAAGACATCAGCAACCTGTCGGCCGGAACCTATAACGTAACGATTACCGATACCAACGGATGTTCACAGAATTTTTCTTATACATTAACGCAACCGAACCCGCTTGCTGTGACTGATTCTTTGAGTCAGTACGTCGGTGGAAACAATATCAGTTGTAACGGTTTCGCTGACGGATCCGTGATATTGACCGTAAGCGGTGGTGTACCATCTTACACGTTCAGCTGGTCATCAGGAGCAACAACCGATTCGGTATTTTCTCTTTCTGCCGGTACCTATACTTATACAGTAACGGATACGAACGGTTGTGCCTATATTGATTCGGTGACGCTCACGCAGCCAACACCTATTTCAATTGCCGATTCGGTGAGCAACTACAATGGATTTAATATCGCCTGCTTCGGCGGAAGCGATGGATGCATCACGGTAACAGCTTCTGGCGGAACTCCGGGTTATACCTATTCTTGGTCGAATGAACTGGCTACTGCTACTGCCTGCAATCTTGGAGCAGGAGAATATGCCGCCACCGTAACGGATACCAACGGATGTTCAAATACCATCCTGGTTACCCTGACACAACCTGATTCGATGGTGATCACTCCATTGCTTTCGAACTACAGTGGATATAATATTTCCTGTAACGGGCTGAGCAATGGAACCATTGGTGTTTCAGTAACAGGCGGTGTTCCGGCTTACTCTTATATATGGTCACCGAATGCTGATACCACTCAAAATGTTTCCGGGCTTACTGCCGGAACCTATTGTGTTCACATCAGTGATGCAAACGGATGCAGTTCGGATAGCTTATGCATCACACTCACAGAACCTCCGGCTTTCTCAGTAGTACTCAGCGCAACTCCTACTTCCTGCGGAGTGGACAATGGAACAGTCGCCGCTTCCGTTTCCGGTGCAGTTCCTCCTTATACATACCTGTGGAATACTTTGAATAACGATGTTACTCCGACTGTTGATTCCCTGGCAGCCGGTTCATATAGTGTTACCGTCACCGACAGCGTGGGTTGTACGTTCACAGGTTCCGTAACGGTGAACAACACGGCGAACTTTACAGCTACTGCTTCTTCCACCAACAACATTTGTTTCGGAGGTTCAATCGGAACGGTAACCGCTATTCCTTCCGGCGGAACACCACCTTACCATTATTTGTGGGATACTCCGGCAGTGGATACAACAGCCACCGTCACCGGGCTTCCTGCCGGCTCATACAACTGCACACTCATCGATTCAAACGGTTGCAATTATTTTGTGAATGCAGTGGTGCAGGATCCGCTGCCTGAATTTTTCACAGCCGGTGGTGTTCAAAATGTTTGTGGCGATTCCACACATCTTGCAGCAACCCTTCCTTTGGGTTATACAGGTATCTGGACCATACTTTCCGGTTCCGGTGTACTCGCAGATTCTACCGATCCGACCACTTTAATTTCCGGGTTGCCTGTGGGTAACATAGCTCTTCAATGGACCATTACCAACGGTGCCTGTTCCGACAGTGCGAATGCTCTCCTCATCACTGCAACGCCTGTTACCGCAGATGCAGGATTGAATCAAACCGTTTGCAAGGATTCAGTTTACCTGGCTGCTACTGCAGTGAGTGGTTATAATGGTACATGGTCAGTAATCTCCGGATCCGGAAACTTTAACAATGTGTTTGATCCGAATGCCATCGTTACCGGTTTGGCTGTTGGTGCCAATGTATTTCAGTGGACCATCACCAATGGCATCTGCACTGCCTCTGCAACTGTAACGGTGACGTACGATCCTCCGACAGCAAATGCCGGTGTCAATCAAACTGTTTGCGGGGATTCCATCAGCATGACTGCATTACTTCCTTCAGGATTTTCCGGTACATGGACAGTGTTTTTAGGTACCGGTACTTTTGCTGATGCCACCAATCCGTCTACTCTCGTGACGGGATTATCAGCCGGCCTCAACGTATTCCAGTGGCTCATCACCGACGGTTCGTGTTCGGATAGTGCAACGGTTGCGATCATTGCTTCCATGCCGGTTGTTGCCGATGCCGGACTCAATCAAACCGTTTGCCTTGATACGGTTGATCTCACGGCAACGATACCTGGTGGCTATACCGGGACGTGGGCTGTTTTAAGTGGATCAGGAACCTTCACCGATATTCACGATCCGAATGCCACCGTCACCGGGCTAACGGTTGGCGGCAATATATACCAGTGGTTTATCACTGATGGTATCTGTTCAGCCAGTGCAAACGTGACGATTACGTTTGATCCGCCGGTTGCAAATGCCGGAGTGAATCAAAATGTTTGCGGCGATTCAACTAACATGACGGCAACCGTTCCATTTGGATATACAGGTGAGTGGACCGTTCTTTCCGGTTCAGGTAATTTTACTGATACCACCGATCCGCTGACACTCGTTACCGGTTTATCAGTTGGATCAAATGTGTTCCAGTGGCTCATTACCGACGGCTCCTGTTCAGATAGTGCAACAGTTACCATCGTCACTTCTACACCGGTTGTTGCCGATGCCGGAGTGAATCAAACAGTTTGTCTCGACACCGTTCATCTCTCTGCAACGTTACCAGGTGGTTATACCGGAACATGGTCTGTGTTATCAGGCTCCGGAACCTTCACCGATATTCACGATCCGAATGCAACCGTTACAGGGTTGACAGTTGGCAACAATATATACCAGTGGTTTATCACCGATGGAATCTGTTCTGCTTCTGCAACGGTAACGGTCACCTATGATCCTCCGGTTGCGTATGCAGGAGTTGATCAAAGTGTCTGCGGAAATTCTGCGACGATGACTGCTACACTTCCTGTCGGTTATACCGGAACATGGACTGTAGTTTCAGGATCTGCGAACTTCACCAGCACTTCTGATCCGGTTACACAGGTTGATGGGTTATCCATCGGAGTGAATGTACTGCAGTGGATGATTACCGATGGAATTTGCACCGACAGCGCAACGGTTAATATCACTGCATATGCTCCGGTGAATGCGACAGCAGGCGCTAATCAGGTGGCCTGTATCAATGCAGCGACCTTATCAGGAAATTCAAGCGCAGGTTATACAGGAACATGGACGGTGATTTCAGGTTCAGGATCTTTCTCTCCTGATAACCACGATCCGAATGCAGTTGCCGGTCCGCTTGCAATTGGCGTGAATGTGTTCCAGTGGTACATCACCAACGGAGTGTGTTCCGACAGTGCAACAGTGACTGTTAATTATACCCCGGGCACGGCCAATGCAGGAATCAGCCAGAATGTTTGTGGTGATTCCACTTCTCTTGCAGCCGTAGCGGTTTCAGGATATTCAGGAATATGGACCGTGGTTTTGGGAACAGGAACATTTGCAAACGATACGCTTTACAACACCTCTGTGACCGGCTTAAGTTTCGGAACCAATGTTTTCCAATGGATGATTACCAATGGAAATTGTTCTGACAGTTCAACGGCTGCCGTCATCGCTTTCGCACCGGTGACAACCAGTGCCGGATCAAGCCAGACGGTTTGCAACAACTCCGCAACACTTTCTGCTACGAACGTCGCCGGTTACACCGGAACGTGGACGGTGATTTCAGGTTCAGGAACATTCTCTCCTGATATTCATGATTCAGCAGCAGTGGTTACCAACATGACTTCCGGTAACAATGTATTCCAATGGACAATTGGAAATGGAGTTTGTTCGGCTACTTCAACAGTAACGGTAACGTACACTCCTTCATTTGCAAATGCTGGATCAAACCAAAATGTTTGCGGCGACTCAACCATTATGAATGCCTCGCTGAATGCAGGTTATACAGGAACATGGACGGTGATTTCAGGAGCCGGAACATTCCAGAATGTAACAGATCCAGTTTCACAGGTGCATAATCTTGGTGTGGGAGCCAATGTATTCCAGTGGTTGGTCACAAACGGAATTTGTACTGACAGTGCAACCGTGACGATCACCACCTCCACACCGGTTACCATCAGTGCCGGCCAGAGTCAGAGTGTCTGCCTGAATTCTGCTACACTGGGAGCAGCTATTCTTTCAGGATATACAGGAACATGGAGTGTGTTTTCCGGTTCCGGTAATTTCCAGAATGTGAACAACCCTTCCACCATCGTTACCCAGATGACTTCAGGAAGCAATGTCTTCCAATGGACGATCACCGATGGAATTTGTTCTGCTAACGATACCGTGACAGTGGATTATGTTCCTCCTGTTTCCAATCCTGGATTCAACCAGAACATTTGTGTGAACAGCACCACCATGAATGCATCGCTCAGTGCCGGTTATACAGGAACCTGGAGCATCGTTTCCGGAACCGGTACTTTCACCAGTACGACGAATCCGTTAGCCGGTGTTTCCAACCTCTCCGCAGGACCGAATGTCTTCCAGTGGCTCGTTACCAATGGAACATGTTCAGACAGCAATATAGTGACCATCGATGTATCCACTCCTGTTGCTGCAAATGCAGGACAGAGCCAGACCATCTGTATTAACTCCACCACACTTTCTGCAACAGTAATTTCCGGTTACAGTGGTACATGGACAGTGGTTTCCGGAACAGGGATATTCGGAAATGCATCGCTTGAGAATACAACGGTAACATGCGGAACTGGTACCAACGTGTACATGTGGACCATCAGCAACGGAACATGCAGTTCGAATGATACCGTCAGCGTTACCAATACGCCACCACTTGTTGATCCGGGTCAACTGCAGGATGTCTGCGGCCCAACTACTACGCTTGCCGCATCGTTGCAGAATGGATATACCGGAACATGGAGTAATCTCTCCGGTACTGGTCAGTTCAGTAACGTAAACAGTCCGACATCAGGAGTAACAGGATTGTCCGTTGGAAGTAATTCATTCATGTGGACGATTACCAATGGAACCTGTACCGACAGCGCCCGTGTGGTGGTGAATTCATCTTCACTCGTTACCGCAAGCGCCGGACCTGACAGCACCATTTGTCTCAATGTACAGACTCAATATGTGATGGAAGCAACATCGCCGCAGCCAGGAACCGGAACATGGACAACCTATTCAGGAACCGGAAAAGTTCTTCCGGCTAATTCTCCTTCCGCTACGATTACGCCGGGAGAAGGATTGAACGTGCTGGTGTGGACGGTTGTGAACGGTGCCTGCGCAAACAGCGACACGGTTGCCATCACCTTCAGCAACGGCGGCGACTGCTTCACTGAACTTGAATTGCCGACCGGTTTCAGCCCGAATGGAAACGGATTCAACGATGCTTACATCATTCACGGCATCGACCTGTATCCTGAAAATACTTTCAAGGTATTCAACCGTTGGGGCAATGAAGTGTACTCGAAAGACAACTACAAGAATAATGGGACGGAAGAAGCCGACTGGTACGGACAGAATAAAGACGGAGATCCGTTACCTGACGGTACTTATTTCGTTGTGCTGGTCATTAAGAACAGTACCATTACTAGGAGCACTTATGTTGATTTAAGAAGGTAATTGAAACGGATACGCAACGCTAACAGTAACTAAAAACAGAAACAAATACATCAATGAAAAAGATTCTGACGATCATATTCATCATCACTGCTCTTCAGCAGGCAAAGGCGCAGCAGGACATCCTGGTGAGCCAGTACATGTTCAACCACCTCTTGCTGAATCCTGCTTATGCAGGCAGCAAGGAATACATGATGGCGACGTTGCTGTACCGCAAGCAATGGGTGAACTTCAAAGGTGCGCCCGAAACGGAAATCGCCACGCTTCACGGCCCGCTGGGAAACAAGGCGCTGGGCTGGGGACTTACAGTGAGTAACGATCACATTGGTGTGACCAACCGCACGGATGGTTACCTCAGTTTAGCGTATCACCTGAAGCTGAACAATACGTTCAAACTCGGAATGGGTATCAAAGCCGGAGGTGATTTCTACAGTTTCAAAAATAGCGACCTGAAATACTGGGACACATCCGATCCTACGTTTGCAGGCGACAAGCAAACCGGGTTTCAACCAAACCTCGGAGCAGGATTGTACCTGTACTCAGAAACATTTTATGCAGGACTTTCTGTTCCCACCATCATCAGTTATGATCCAACAAAATCGTTAAGCGTCAGCGGTGGTGAACTGGTTCCTCACCAGGTCCGGCATTATTTCGCAACGGCAGGAATCGTGATTCCTGTCAGCGATGATGTGATCGCCAAGCCAAGTGTCCTGGTCAAGTATGTGGGAAATGCACCGGTGGAAGCCGACATCAACCTCAACTTCCTGTTTGCAAATCTCCTGTGGGTTGGCGGTTCGTACCGCACCGGCGACAGTTTCGTAGCCATGATCGAACTGCAGTTCAGCAAGCAATGGAGAATCGGTTACAGTTATGATTTCACGATGACGGACATCAAAAATTATTCTACCGGTTCCCATGAAATCATGCTCGGTTATGATTTCGGTTACGATATCATGAAAGTGAAAACGCCAAGGTATTTTTAACCGCAATTTGTTCCGGAAGTAGTCACATGAACAGCATATTATAGCATATATACCAAACCAGTAACATCATATACACAAACGATGAAGCACCACTATAAAAGATTTTTCCTGTTACAGGCAACTGCACTCTTCCTCCTGAGCGGTTGTGCCACTTATCATTTGAGACAAGGCAACAGGCTTTTTAACAGCCTTGCTTATACCGATGCCATTGTGGAATACCAGAAGGCGTTGGGTAAGAAGGATCTCCCGCAGGCGCAGATCCAGCTGGCAGAAAGCTACCGGCTCACCAACAACACCGTGAAAGCGGAAGATGCCTATTCCAAAGTCGTTCAGTTGAAGGAATGCGAGCCGGTACACAAACTGCGGTATGCGCAACTGCTCATGCGCAACGGGAAGTATGACATGGCTAAAACCTGGTACGACAACTACCTGAAAGACCAGCCGAATGATACCAATGCAAAACAACTGCGTGCGAGTTGCGACAGCATACAGACGATGAAAAAGGATTCTGCCATCTACACGGTGACTTCCATCGGCGTGAATACCGGGCAGTCTAATTTTTCTCCGCAGTATTATAAAGACGGAATTGTTTTCGCCAGCGACCGGTCTTCCGGGAAGTCAGGCAAAGTATCAACGTATCCATGGACTGGTCAGCCGTATCTCGACCTGTTCTATTCGAAGGGCGACAGCAAAGGAAATTTCAGTGCGCCGGAAGCGTTGCGCGGTGATGTGAATGGAATTTACCACGATGGTCCGTGTGTGTTTTCAGGTGACTCGGTGATGTATTTTACCCGCGACAATTACATAAAGAAGAAAGCGAAGAAGGGAGATGCCGGCGTGGTAAACCTGAAAATATATAAGGCAACGAAAAAAGACAGCCTGTGGAAAAATGTAGAAGAACTTCCGTTCAACTCCAATAACTACAGCACCGGTCATCCTGCATTGACGAAGGACGGCAACACGATGTACTTCGTGAGCGATATGCCGGGCGGCTTGGGCGGAACGGATCTGTATGTATCGAAAAAAGAAAACGGGAAATGGGGCGCTCCTAAAAACATGGGTCCGTCGATCAATACTTCTCTGAATGAAATGTTCCCGACCGTTTTTCACGACAGCATACTTTATTTTTCCAGTGAAGGCCACACCAACATGGGCGGACTGGATTTGTTTTATTCACAGAATGAAAACGGCAAATGGTCGGATGCCGTGAACATGCGTTACCCGATCAACTCGAGTTACGATGATTTTGGCGTGATCCTGAACGACAGCGCCACGGAAGGATATTTTTCTTCCAACCGGAACAGCAACACGACACAGGACAACATCTTCGGGTTTACCAAATTGTTCTTTACGCTGGAAGGAATTGCCGTGGAGAAAATTTCGCAGCAGCCGTTGGGCGGCGTCCTGGTCGAACTCACCAATGAAACCACCGGTAAAAAACTGGCCACCATTACTGGCGATGACGGCAAGTTCATGTTCATGCTGGAACAGAACAGCGATTTTTCTGTCGTCGGTTCAAAGGATAATTATTTCACCAATACGGAAAGGGTGACTACGAAAAATAAAATCCGCAGCGAGAACATGTACGTGAAGCTGAAACTCGAAATGGAACGCATCATCGTGAACAAAGCCATCGCTCTTGAAAACATTTATTATGATCTCGACAAATGGGATATCCGCCCGGATGCCGCGGCAGGACTGGATAAACTTGTAAGTGTCCTGAAAGAAAATTCCGACATCAAAATCGAACTGGGCTCTCACACCGATTCACGTGCCGATGATGCCTACAACATGCGCCTGTCGCAGAAGCGTGCCGAGTCGGCCGTGAGTTACCTCGTGAGCCATGGCATCACGAAAGACAGGATGACGGCCAAAGGTTTCGGCGAATCGATGCTGGTGAACCGTTGCAAGAACGGAGTGGAGTGTACTGAAGAAGAACACCAGCAGAACCGGAGAACAGAATTTAAGGTGGTCGGTTTTACAAGCAACGATAAAAAATAATTTGAATACAATTTGGAAGGAAGAAGGCCGCCGGTGGTGGCCTTTTTTCATTTGATGATGCCTGTCTTCCCCTTATTGACAGGCCTTTTAAACGGCCTGCAAAGTGATGTCGCCAGTACGGTGCGACGGGTACAAATATTTTTTTTAACTTTACTTTTATAATTGTAATCGTTCAAAATAAAATCGCCATGACAAACAAATCTGCAACCGATTTAGTAAAGGAAGCCAAACTGGCTGTCGAAAACCTTACGCCCGACGAGGTGAGTGAAGAGTTATCAAAGGGTAATGTCGTTTTAATTGACATTCGCGAAAGCGAAGAACTGAAACAGAACGGGCGTATTGCCAACGCTGTTCATGCTCCGCGTGGTATGTTGGAATTTTATGCCGACTCATCGCTGCCGTATCATAAACCGGAGTTCAATAAGGACAATAGAATTATTTTGCAATGTGCTTCGGGAGGACGTTCTGCATTGGCAGCCGCAACCTTAAAGCAAATGGGATATCATAACATTGCCCACCTGGATGGCGGCTTAAAGGCATGGAAAGAATCAGGCAAACCTGTTATTGATTAAAACTCCGAAGCTGCCCGGTTCAGCGTTGCCTTTCGCACCGTCACTGTGTGCAGGATGACTACGCTGCGTACCAACAAAACTAAATCTGAAAAAAATGTTGCAACGTAGTCTATGGGGAGAAACCCCGAAGGAGTTCCCACCATTTTGTGAATCGTTAACTCAATCAACTAAAATCCCAAATCTAAAATAACAGGGAGAATTCCCGAAAGAGTTCCCGCCATTTTGTGAACATTAGTTGGCAAGGTATTGTAAGCAAATCTTAATAACACATGAACACCATGGGAAATAAAAAGGAGTTGCCACCAAAAAAACGTGAAGAGCTACTTAGAATATTAAAAGACCGTTTTGAGAAAAACATGAATCGCCATAAAGGTCTTGAATGGGCTAACGTTCAGGCAAGGCTGGATTCGCCGGCTGGCGGAGAAAAACTGTGGTCGCTTAATGAAATGGAAAGAACGGGCGGTGAACCGGATGTTACAGGTCATGATCATAAGACCGGTGAATACTTTTTTTATGATTGTTCAGCGGAAAGTCCTGCCGGCCGCAGAAGTGTTTGTTACGACCGTGAGGGACTGGAATCAAGGAAGGAACATAAGCCTGAAAATAATGCGATGGATATGGCTGCTGCCATGGGCATTGAACTTTTAACGGAAGAACAATACCGGGAATTGCAGAAACTTGGAAAGTTCGATTCGAAAACATCGAGCTGGGTGAAAACTCCTCCTGGGATCAGAAAACTCGGTGGTGCTCTCTTCGCTGATTTTCGTTACGGCAATGTCTTCGTGTATCACAACAGCGCACCCTCTTACTATGCTGCCAGGGCGTTCCGTGGCTTGTTAAGAGCCTGATCCAAATGCTCACTGCAACTTCGCCAGCCACAACGAAGCATTCATGAACAAGGCGGTATGACTGTACAGTGGCCAGCCGACAAACAATGTATTTCCGGAAGCACCGGTGCCATCATCCATCGGTGAACTGTCGGTGACTATAAATACACGCCCGCTACCAAACGTTGAGGATGCGCACATGAGGTGAGTGCTTCCCTGTGAAAAAGTATTCTGCCAGATCAATCCCTGCACATTCGGATTGGCTGTAGTATTCGTAGTAATGGTTGCACCGTTGTTAAATTCCATTTGTGTAACCGTTCCTTGTGTTCCATTCAGGATCGGGTTCGAACCGCTGTTCGTTAAAACGTTGCTGCTGATTTCTGAAATGTTTGTCAGGTCGATGCTGAAGCCGAACGGATTATTCTGAATCGTGTTGTTCGTCATGAGATCGTTCCAGATAGCAGGCGAATCCCATCCGTCGTTGTTCCGGTCGGATACGGTGTGATCCGCAACCATAAACAATCCGCCGCCGTTGCTCACGAAATTCAGGATGGCCGTTTTTTCTGCGGCCGTAAAAACGATGTTCGGTTCATCCACCACAAACACATCGTAATTGGATAAGTCCTGAGAATTGGAAACGTTTCCGTAAGTGATCGCTGTTCCGGAAGGAAGCGTTTCAACCGATTGTCCGTTTTTCACCAGCGCAATTCCCCAGCTTGATATGGCGCCGGTCCAGAAAGTTTCTGCAGTAGAAGAAATAATTCCCGATTGTGCCGGAGTTGGTATCCGTTGCGGAGTGCTGCCATCTTCATCAATCACCCAGTCGGCATTGCCGGCCGTTTCCGCTTTCGTGGCGTCAAATAAAAATTTTTTCGCAGAAGGCACTGCTGCATTCATCGTGAAGGTGACGGATGCCGATGTCCCTCCGCCTGGTGTTGGGTTGAAAACGGTGACACTTGCTGTTCCTGCAGCAACAAGATTTGCTGACGGAACAATAGCAGTCAGTTGTGTGGCGCTTACATAAGTGGTACTGAGCGCGCTTCCGTTCCAATTCACAACCGATCCTGTTACAAAATTACTTCCGGTTAAAGTGATGCTGATGGATGATGTGCCTGCTGTTGCTGAAGAAGGAGTGATGGAACTGAGAACAGGTGAAGGATTATTCACTGTGAATGTCACGGATGAAGAGGTTCCTCCGCCGGGTGTTGGGTTGAAAACGGTAACGCTTGCTGTCCCTGCTGAAATAAGATTTGTCGATGGAACAGTTGCAGTCAGTTGTGTGGCGCTTACATAAGTGGTGCTGAGCGAGCTTCCGTTCCAGTTCGCCACCGAGCCATTTACAAAATTACTTCCGGTTAACGTGATGCTGGTGGATGATGCGCCTGCTGTTGAAGAAGAAGGAGTGATGGAACTGAGAACAGGTGAAGGATTATTCACGGTGAATGTCACGGATGAAGAGGTTCCTCCGCCGGGAGCCGGGTTGAAAACGGTAACGCTTGTTGTTCCCGCTGAAATAACATTGGCCGACGGAACAGTTGCAGTCAGTTGTGTGGCGCTTACATAGGATGTAGCGAGCGAACTTCCATTCCATTTAACGATGGATCCGGAATTAAAATTACTTCCCGTTAACGTCATTGCAAAAGACGAAGAGCCGGATGCAGTGGATGCGGGAAGAATGGAATTCAGAATGGGCGAAGTGTTGTTTGCAACGGTGGTGTCAGGCGAAGTGAAATCGTAACTGAGACCGGTTGATGGAAAAAGTACGGCACTCTTACTCCACGTCTCAAGGGAGTTGCGGTGCCGGATGACAATGTAATAATGATGCCCTGCGATGCTGAGCGGAAAATCAAAGGTTCCTGTTCCTCTCGTGCTGATCGTGTCTCTCGCCGAACTCTTCAAAGAATACAAAGCAGTTGTATCGTGCAACTCAACGGTAATCGTGTCAAATGTTTTCGGATAGGCTACCGGGTTCACGGTCGCCTGCATGCTGTCGCTTCTGAAATAAAATCCTTCAAAGAAAACTTTCAGGTGAAGAGGAAACGTGCAGGAGTTAACGGTAACGGTTACAGGCGCCGATGAAACGCAGTTCACAATCACCGAATAACTGCCCGATGTTTTTATCCACGTGCTTTGTGTGTTCGCGCCGTTACTCCATAAATAACTTGTGCCGGAACTTGCAGTGAGCAATACCGAATCTCCCTGGCAAAATGTAGTCGGGCCGCCGGCCGTAATGGTGGGAACGGCGGTATATAAAAGTTTTATATCATCAATCCTATATTGTGTGGTCGTTCCGTTTTGCTTAAACTGAATCCGCAGATTGGGTGCCGATGGAATCGTTCCTTTGGCTGTGCGGTAATACCAGACTGCTGTTCCGGCTCCGGTCGGCAAAGAATCAATGGTAAGAGTGGTTGGGTAAGTCAAGCTGTCGGTGCTCAACGAAATGCTGAGATCAGAACCATTGGAACCAATGCCTGTGGTCGAGCTTTTATATACTCCGAATGAAAGCTGAAGATTACTCAGCCCTGATGTGTTGATTCCCGAAATGACAAAATTTTTCCCGGCCGTATTCGTAAGAAATGCATTTCCCAAACCGGAAGCTCCTGTGTATCCTGAAGAGGAATTGGTATTCCTGATGTCTCCGCTTCCATACATGAGGAAGTTGTCATTGTCGAATCCATTGTTGGCTTCATGGGTGGCAATGGCAGTGGTTGCGGCTACCGTTCCAATCGATTCGGTAAACAAGGTCGCGTTCGGCTGGTTTCCTGTAACAGAAACAACTACGGGAGATGTAATCGCTGTGCATCCGTTTGCAGCTTGAACCCTCACATAATAACTTCCTGAATCGGTAACAACAATGGATTGAGTCGTGGCTCCGTTCGACCAGAGATAGCTGCTTCCGCTGCTGGCGGTTAGCGTCACGGAATTTCCTGTGCAGATGGTAATGGGTCCGGCAGGAGAAACGGTTGGCGGACTTTGGTAGCAGGCATTCCAGCAGTAATCAATCGTCGCCGAAGTGGATGCAGCGCCGGCATGCCCAAGTCCGTACATGTCTTCAAGCATTCGTAAAATGTTGTAATGACTGATGGTGACTGGGTAACTTCCGTCCTGCACCATGCTTCCGATGAACAGCGTCAGAATTTTCTGAGAGGAAGCATTGTCATCTTCATCGAATGTGAGAATGAGCAGGCTGTTATGCGTTTTTGCCCATTGAATATAACTGTTCATATTCGTGGAGATCCAGGTATCACACGTGGATATTCTCGTTGGATCAGTTCCATCGTGCATGTCGTTCACAAGGTTGGGAATGACGAAGGAGACAGTTGGAAGTAAATTGTAATCAACAGGAAATGCAGTGAACGGTTGATTGGCTGTTGTTGGAATTCCATTCGTTCCTGTTCCCTGCCAGTTTACCCAGGGATTATGCTTTCGCGCATAGCTCAATGATGTAGCGCCGGTGAAACCAACTGATGGAAGATCTTCCGAGTAGCCTGAAAATGTTTTTGACGCACTTAGCAATTCCGCTCCAAGATTGGCAGCGGCGAACGGCAAGCCGGTGGGAACATTGTCATTCACAACTCCCTGGTTGGATCCTGAAAACAACTGGATGTAGTTGGGCTGGCTGGGATGAGAAAGTGCGTACGACTGCGTGAACAAAGCGCTCGCAGGATCGCTGATCAGTCCGTTGATGTAAGGCGCTGCGGCAGAACCAACCACTTGTCCGTAGCCATGATTTTCAAGAACAAGAATCACCACGTGATCCGGTGTGGGGACAAATGCTGAACTCTTTAATGAAAGAAAAAATTCAGGAATAATAAACAGGATGATCTTGAAAATGATGCGCATTTTTTTTGAATAAATTATTTTGATAAAAAGCCGGCGGAAAAAATGCGTGGGGAACATTTACAGGATGCTGCCGGCTTCTTTATTAGTTTATATAGTTCAAATGAAGGGTTATATATTCCGGTGAAGTTTTATTTATGGTGTTGTAAAATCGAAGCTGATGCTTGAGGAATTGATCAACACGGCTGTTTTGCTCCACGTCTCCAGCGAATTCCGGTGAAGGATGGCAATGAAATAGGAAGATCCCATCGTAATGGCATTTCCGGGAAACACAATCGTGGCGTTCCCGTTTTTATGAAGCAAACCTTTTATGGAACTAACCAAACCGTAGGGTGAAGAAGAACTGCGGAGTTCTACCGTGATGGAATCCGAAGCCGTCGGATCAGCGCTTAAGCTATTATTGTAAAGCACCGGTTTCATCAGCGCATTGCCGTCGTAAAATCCTTCGATATATACTTTTAAATTCAACGTTACCGTGCAGGTGTTTACCGTCATGATGATGGCGGAAGAGGTCGCAGGACTTCCGGTTACGCAGGCTGCATTGCTGGTCATCGTACAGGTAACCTGATCGCCATTCACGAGAGCATTGTTGCTGTACGAAGTACTGTTCGTTCCCACAACGGTTCCGTTTTTTTTCCATTGGTAAACAGGTGTGGTTCCTCCGTTGGAAGGCGTAGCCGTGAACACCACATTGGTTCCTGAACAGATCGCTCCCGAAGGAACGGCTGCAACATTTACAGCGGCCGTCACATTCGGATTGACAGTCATCGTAATCGAAGCAACAGCAGGACTTCCTGTTACACAGGTTGCATTGCTGGTCATCGTACAGGTGATCTGATCTCCATTCACAAGAGCATTGTTGCTGTACGAAGTGCTGTTCGTTCCTACAACGGTTCCGTTTTTCTTCCACTGGTAAACGGGCGTGGTTCCTCCGTTGGAAGGCGTAGCCGTGAAGACCACATTGGTTCCTGAACAGATCGCTCCGGCCGGAGCAGCGGCAACACTGACACCTGCCGTCACTGAATTATTTACGGTGACACCAAACGGAGTAGATGCCGTGCTGTTACCGCAAGTGTTGTAGGGAGTAACAACGATGTTCCCGCTGGCGGCGCTGCCGGAAAAATTCACCGTGATGGAATTGGTATTTGAACCGGATGCAATCGATGCGCCCGAAGGAAGCGTCCAGGTATAACCTGTTACACCTGCAACAACAGGAATACTATAAGCCACTCCGTTCTGTCCCTGACAAACAGAAGAACTTCCTGTGATGACAGGTGGATCATTCGGAACAGGTCCGATAATTTTTAAGCTCCATGATGCAATGGAACCGAAATCTCCGCTGAGATCATCCACGACATACAATTTCCAGGTACCGTTTGGATTGGTGCCGTTGAAAATAGATAAGGGCGTTGATGCGCTTCCAACAGGAGCTGTGAATGATCCGGGTCCCGGCGCAGCAAATGGATCCGGGCTGGTGATGTTGGTTGGTTTGTAAGATCCGGCAGGAATGGCGCCTGCATCAGAAGCATTGGCTGAAGCAGAATCGTTAAACACAATGGCTGTGTTGATAAAGTCATTGGTGCCTCCGCAATCGGATAAAAGAATCATCTGCTGGCCTGAAGGTGACTCAAGCAGAATGTCAATGTCATCAGGATACGTATGCGACAACGTCATGCTCACATTCACATCGAGCAGGTTTCCCGTAAAACCGGAAACAGAAAC
>JAPLDA010000094.1 GCA_026391945.1 Bacteroidota bacterium
GAATCACAAATGGATTACATCGAAATAACTTTTTCCTGTTTACCGGAACAATCCGATATCCTAGTTGCCCTTCTTTCAGAAAATGATTTTGAAATGTTCGAGGAGACTGATGGTGGGTTGAAAGGTTTTATTCAGCAGGATTTGTTTTCCGAAAAAAATCTTGAACATATTCTTTCATCCATCAGCGATTCCGGAAATATTTCTTTTACGACGACGTTGATCAAAGACCAGAACTGGAATGCGTTATGGGAAAGTAATTTTGAACCGGTGATCATCGGCAACGAAGTATACGTGCGCGCTCCATTTCATCCGGAAGTTCCATCCATCAAACATGAAATCATCATCGAACCGAAGATGTCGTTCGGCACCGGCCATCATGCTACCACATCGCTGATGATGGAAGAAATGCTCCGCATGAATTTTCAGGATGAAGTCGTGCTCGACATGGGCAGCGGAAGCGGAATCCTCGCCATCCTCGCGGCAAAGCTGGGTGCCAAAAATATTTTAGCCATCGATACGGACGAATGGGCTTTCAAAAATGCTTTTGAGAACTGCCGGCGAAATCAATCTCAACACATCATTGTTCAAAAAGGTGATGTTCGCCTGATCCACGGCAGAGCATTTGATGTAATTTTAGCCAATATCAATAGAAATGTATTGCTCAGCGATCTGGGTTTGTATGTTGCTGCTTTAAGAAGTGAAGGTCATCTGCTCGTCAGCGGTTTTATTGCTGAAGATGCAGATATCATACTGGCGGAAGGTGAAAAAAACAACCTTGCCGTCAGGAACCGCGACTCTCAAAGCAACTGGATGATGATTCATTTTCAGAAAGCAACATGACCGGCACCGATGCTGAAGCAATAACCTCAAACCTGAAATGAACAGAAGCCACCTCCGGATCATCTTTCCAGTCATTCTTTTTTTCCTGCTGTCATCATCCTGTTTTTCTCAATCCATCAAAAATTTTACGGCCGATCCTGTTCAGTTCATCAAAGAACTTCAGCAGTTTTTCTCTGAGTCGAATAAGGACGAAGGAGAAATTATCATGAAATCATTTATCCCTGTTTGGAACGGTGGCAAGTTGTCTTCTTCCCAGCAGGAAGTGATTTACAAAACAGCCAACGGCATGCTGAAGAAAAGAATGAAAGCATTTCCCGACTTTAAAAATTACCTCACCACGCTCATCAGCTTTACCGATGCCGGGAAATCTTCTTCCCTGTTTGATTCGTGGCAGAGCGGACTTGATAAACTGCTTCTTCTTCCATCGAAAAATTTTTCGGCCTACATGATGGTCTGCAACAATCTCTTTAAGGACAATTCACTCTATGTTTCATCCTCCACGCATTGGTATTCCGATAACAGCGACTATACTTTCGATGTCGATTCATTACCCAAAATTATTTTCCCTTCGATGACGCTCACCTGTTCCGCCAAAGGAGATTCTTCCGTCATCACCGAAACCAAAGGTGTTTACTACCCGAACCGGCAGCTTTTTTTCGGAGAAGGAGGAAAGGTGAACTGGAAACGCGCCGGATGGGATGAAAATATTGTTCATGCTGAATTGAATCATTATGCCATCGATGCTTCATCCACGGAAGTGAAAGCGGACTCCGCCGTTTTTTACAACTCCACGTATTTTCAAAATCCGCTCACAGGAAAATACCACGATAAACTGATGTCGAATGTAACCCCGGAAACCGCCACGTATCCAAGGTTTGAATCGTATACCACCGAACTGGCGATAAAAAATATCGTGAAGGACGTGGATTACATCGGCGGCTTTTCGATGATGGGAAATAAAATGCTCGGATCCGGAAATAAAAACCAGGATGCTGAATTGATTTTTCACCGCGACGGACAGCCGTTTCTCGTCGCCGCATCAAAAGGATTTGTGGTGAGGAAAGATAAGATTACGTCTGACCATGCATCCGTCACCATCTTCTTCGAGAAGGATTCTGTTTACCAGCCCGGTCTTGAGCTGAAGTATATTGTGAATGAAAGGGAACTTGCTTTGGTGAGGGGAGAAGACGGCAAATCGAAAAGCCCGTACTACGATTCTTACCATGAAGTGGACATGTACTTCGATGCGCTGTACTGGAAAATTGATGATCCGCTCATCGACCTGAAAATGATCAGCGGGGCAGGAGAGAGCAAAGCGTTGTTTGAATCTTCCAATTATTTCAGGAGAGGAAAATTTTTAAAACTGCAGGGCATCAGCGAAGTTCACCCGTTGTATACCATCCAGCAGTTCGCCGAAAAGAACCAGACGAAGGTGGTGTACACCGAAGATTTGGCGAAGTACATGCATCTCCCCGCCAGCGAAGCGAGGAATATGCTGATCAATTTTTCGAACCAGGGTTTTGTTTCGTATGATGCCGACGACGACAAAGCCATCATCAAAGACCGGCTCACGTATTATCTTCTTTCCAATACCGGTAAAACAGATTACGACGTCATCCAGTTTGAATCCGTCACCAAAGAAAAAGCGAATGCCAGCATCAACCTGCTGAATTTTGAAATTACGTTGCGCGGTGTTGATCACATCGTGTTGAGTGATTCGCAGAATGTGGTCATCTACCCGAAAGGACTGGAAGTGCACCTGAAAAAGAACCGTGACTTTACTTTCGCCGGACGTGTGCATGCCGGGCGGTTTGATTTTTACGGAAAGGAATTTTCGTTCGACTACCAGAATTTTAAAATCAACCTGAACAACGTCGACTCGCTGCGTTTGAAAGTGGAATCACTCGATCCTGCGGAAGTGGATCAATACGGAAACCGGAAACTCATTCCCGTGAGAAGTGTGTTGCAGAACATCACCGGCGATTTGCTCATTGACTTCCAGGGAAATAAATCCGGGCTGCACGATTACCCGAAGTACCCGATCTTCAACAGCAAGAAAGAATCGTTCGTGTATTACGACAAACCATACATCCAGGATGGCCTGTATAGCAAAGACAAATTTTATTTTCACCTCGATCCGTTTACGATCGACAGCCTCGATAATTTCTCAAGAGAAGGTCTGCGCTTCAACGGTGAATTTGTTTCCGCAGGAATATTTCCCGACTTCCGCGATACACTTCGTCTGCAGGATGATCTTTCCCTCGGTTTAATCCGTGAAACAGGTCCGGAAGGATGGCCAGCTTACAGCGACAAAGGAAAATTTACGAGTACGGTTAAGCTGAGCAATGAAGGATTGCATGGCGACGGCACGCTTGATTATCTTGCCTCGACTTCTCATTCCGCTGATTATCTTTTTCTTCCCGATTCTATGAATACCCATGCTCATGATTTTACGAACCGGAAGGAAACTTACCAGGGTGTTGAATTCCCTGCCGTGAAAGCCGGTGAAGTGTACGTTCACTGGTTTCCGAAAAATGATGTGATGCTGATTAATAAGGATACGGCGCAACTGGAGATGTACGAGAAACAGGCGATGATGAACGGCAACCTCCGGCTTCGTCCTTCCGGCATGACGGGAGAAGGCATCATGAACTTTGCCGCCAGCGAACTGGAAGCGGCGAACTTCAAATACAAATTAAATTCTTTCGGTGCCGACACTTCTGATTTCCGTTTAACTTCAGACAACACGGCTGCACTTGCTTTTACAACCAAAAATGTTCAATCGAACATTGATTTTACAAAACGTGTCGGTGAGTTTAAATCAAACGGCGGCGGATCGTATGTGACGTTCCCTCTCAACCAGTACATCTGTTACATCGACCAGTTTAAATGGTTCATGGATCAGAAGGAAATTGAATTGAGTTCCAACTCGAATGCCGACAACAACGCCGCTGCCGATGCAAACCAGTCGGGACTTGATCTCACCGGTTCCGATTTCATCAGCATCGAACCGCGACAGGATTCGCTTCGGTTCAAAGCTCCGTTCGCGAGGTATTCGCTCCGTGATTATTTGATCAAGGCTGATAAAGTGGCGCTCATCCAGACGGCCGATGCCTCGGTGATTCCCGACAGTGGCAAAGTGGTGGTGGAACGGTATGCGAAGATGAGAACGTTGAAAGATGCGCGCATCGTGGCCAACAACGTAACGAAGTATCACACGATCTACAATGCTTCCGTGAACATCCTCGGAAGAAAACGTTACGAAGGCAGCGGCGATTATGATTACGTGGATGTGAACAATTTGAAACATCATCTTCATTTCGATAAAGTGGCCGTGGATACTACGTTCCAGACGTATGCCGACGGTGAAGTGGCCGATACAGGCGGACTTGCTTTGAGTCCGCAGTTTTTATTCAAAGGGAATGTGCACCTCGCTGCCACCGATGAATACCTGACTTTTTCAGGATATGCAAAGCCGGATTTTCACTGTGAACAGGTGGAGAAAAACTGGATACGTTTCAACGGTGAAATTGATCCGGCTAATGTGAGTATTCCTTTGGTCAACCCGGTAACGGATAACGGAACCAGGCTCGCTGCGGCCATTGCGCAAACCAGCGATTCCACCGGGATATATTCCGTTTTCCTGATGCAGAAAATCCGTCCGTCCGATCGTGAAATCGTTTCGGCTTCCGGCGTACTTTCCTATAACAAGGCCGCCAAAGAATTCCGCATCACCACGAAAGAGAAAACGGAAAAGCCGGAGATCGCCGGGAATTACCTGAGCCTGAACGACAGCAAATGCACGGTGTATGGCGAAGGAAAAATAAATGTGGGAGGGGATTTCGGCCAGTTGAAGATGACCACCGTTGGAAATGCAAACTACAACCTGAACAACGACAGCGCTTCCATCGAAGTGATGGCCACCATCGATTTTTATTTTCTCGATGATGCGCTGAAGATGATGGCCGAACAACTACAAAGCGCCACCAGCCTCGAAGCCACGGAAGATGTCGGAAGACCTGCATACGAAAAAGGCCTCGCTGAACTGGTCGGCAAAGAGAAGGCGGATAAATTCATCAGCGAACTCAACCTGTACGGTTCCTTTAAAAAAATGCCGGAAGAACTTCGTCATACGCTGCTCATCAGCAACATGAAACTGGTGTGGAACAACCAGAGCAAGTCGTTCCGGTCAGTCGGGCCAATCAGTTTGGGAAGCATCGACAAGTTTTCCATCAACAGGAAAATGGATGGCAAGGTGGAGTTCATCCGGAAAAGAAGCGGTGATGTGCTGAACATTTACCTCGAGCCGGAACATGCTGCGTGGTTCTTCTTCAGCTATACAAGAGGTTTGATGCAAACCATTTCTTCGTACAGCGGGTACAACGATGCCATCAACAAAGTGAAGCCGGAGAAGCGTTATGCAAAAGGAGAAAAGGATCAGCCGCCGTTTGAGTACATGCTGAGCACCGACAGGAAAGTAAAAGACTTCCTGAAAAAAATGGAACCGCAGATGGTAGAGGAAGAAAAATAAAATCACGTAGTAAAGAATCATAGTCATTCTTAAGAAGAATATTAAAATTCACCTGATCGCTTGTTAACAATACCCAACATCATCGGTTTAATCATCGCCTACCTCGTGGGATCGTTTCCTTCCGCCGTTTGGGTGGGCCGGACTTTTTACGGAATTGACGTGAGGGAATACGGAAGCGGAAATGCCGGCGCCACCAACACGTTCCGCGTGCTCGGCAAGAGAGCAGGAATTCCCGTGCTCATCATGGATGTGGCAAAAGGATTCATCGCCGTGAAACTGGCTTACCTCATCGGCGATTACGATCCGAAGTCGCCGGAGTTCATCGACTTCAAGCTGGCGCTTGCCGTATGCGGACTGCTGGGACATATTTTCCCGGTGTACGTCGGGTTTCGCGGCGGTAAGGGCGTGGCAACCATGCTGGGTATCCTCTTCGCGATTCGTCTCGATGCCGCACTGATCTGCGCCGGCGTTTTCCTGGTATCGCTGTTTATCAGCGGTTATGTTTCGCTGAGCAGCATCATCAGCGGACTGATGTTCCCCGTGGTGATCATGGTTTTTTATGCAGCCAACTACGGCGACAATTCATCGAGCATCAATATTTTTTCGCTCGCCGTTACGATTTTAATTCTCATCACACACCAACGGAATATCGAACGGCTGATGAAAGGAGAGGAGTCGCGCGTAAAATGGCACAGGAAGGCGAAGAATAATTGATTAATGAGACTATGATTTCAGAAGTCGCCGAAGGCGGCGCACTGAAATCATTAAGTCGAATTAATCCCGAGCAACGTCGAGGAGTTAATCCTGAGCAACGTCGAGGAGTTAATCCCGAGCAGCGTCGAGGAGTTAATCCCGAGCAGCGTCGAGGGATCTGGTCAATACCCCGCAGCTCTGCTGCGGAAAATGAAATTCATATTGATACCTCGCAGCTTGCTGCGGGGTCATTCATTTGTTGATTACTGAAAACCTGTAAGCACCTAATAATTAATTTCGGATTGCGAATTTTAAATTGCGAATTGATAACTTTCCGGCGGTATTTATTTAGCGAGGCTGGTAGGCAGTCATACATCAGCCAATGTAAAATTTCTTATCGAATGAATCGTTGACTGTGCACATAAACTTAATTCCTTAATCAACCAATCAACTCAATCTACTTTTTCATAATCAGACGCAAACCCTGCTGTTTCCCAAATCCTAAATCTCCAGATCCAAAAATCCAAATTCCCCCAATGCCATTTCCCAAAAACTTTAAAGAGAAGTTCGTTTATTTTTTTTCCATGTTCCTCACGCGATGGGTGAACAGGAATAAAAATATCCGTTCGTTTTCTTTTGAGCGGATACTCGTTATCCGTGAAGATGAAATCGGTGACCTTTGTTATTCGCTCCATATTTTTAAGTCGTTGAAGAAACAGTTTCCAAATTCGAAGATCACGTTGCTCTGCAAACCCTTTGCTGTTTCATTGGTAAAAAATGATCCTTCAGTGGATCATGTAACCAGCAACTGGAGTGAACTCACCGGAGATTATGATTTGATCGTGGACCTGAGAGGAAGCTGTAAAAGTATTTGGTATGCTTGCACTCATGCTCCCAAAATTCGTCTCGACCGCGGAACAGTACGGTACAGGAATAAGAAAAAAGGCAGTCATCCTCACGAAGTGCAAACCAACCTGGAAGTGATTGAGCCGTTGCTCGATGAAACCAACAAAGCATTTCAACCGGAACTTTTCTTCGGACAGGATGAAATAAAAAAGGCGAACGAATTTCTCCTTGCAAATAACATCGGCTCGTTTGCCGTATTGCATACCGGTGCAAGGCGTCAGCTCCGGAAGTGGCCGTTGAATCAGTATGTAGCGTTGGCTACTTACCTGGAGTCAGAAAAAAAAATGAACGTCGTTTTCTGCGGTGACAAAAATGATTTGGGTGACATCACAAAAATCCAGGAAATGATTTCATTCAAAACGTATTCGGTAGCGGGAACATTTAGTCTTTCAGAATTCTCATCGCTCGTTTCAAAAGCATCTTTGTTTGTCGGCAACGAAAGCGGTCCGCTGCACATCGCATCCGTTGCGGGAGTTTCAAGCCTTGGATTATTCGGCCCGGGAGAACCTCATGTCTTTTATCCCCGGGGAAAAAAAACTGCCTACGTTCATCAAGTCCTCGAATGCAATCCCTGCGGACAGGTTCATTGTGTACACCCGGAGAATCCCTGCATTCAAAGGATCACGCTGGAAGAAGTAAAATCAAAAGTCGAAGCGTTGCTGAAGTAATGATGAATCATCCCGCAGCGAAACATTTTGAAATACCGGAACAGTTCATTCGTATTTTCGTACTCCCTGTGCAGTCAGGTTTTCCAACCTGACTGAAATACCGGAACAGGTCATTCATATTCGTGATTCACATTCGTATTCGTTGAAATTGCCCGATTCGTATTCAGCTTTCGCACTTAATACCATTACTCAATATAAAATAATCCAATCCGCCTCGGCGTTGGTATTATGCCGATAGAGTAGCTGTTATAGGCCAAAAGCCGATAGGCGTATTGGACTATTACAGATACCGTATCGGTATAAACACTCACACACTCACGTACTCACGTTTATTTCCCGCACGTACTCCGTATGTAGTTGTCGATTTTCAATGTGCTGTCAAGCGATTTTGCTTTCCTGAAATCATTGCAGGCATCCAGGGTATGATGACCGAGGATGTTGGTGAATCCTCTTCTCAGGAAAGCCCCGGCATAGGCCGGTTTCAGTTCGATGGCAATGCTGCAGTCGCGGAGTGCATGTTGAATGATCTCTTTGTCCACTTCTGAATGCAACATGCGGTTCGCCGCCCTTTTCACATACGCTTCGGCAAAATGAATGTTCAGATCAATGGCATTGTTGTAACACTCAAATGCTTCATCGTATTTTTTCAGGCTGTCATCAAGGATTCCTTCTTTAAAATATTCTTCTGCTTTTTCCTGGCAGGCCGGATCATCGCATTGATTTTCTTCCAAAAGATTTTTAGCCTCATCTTCCGGGTAGGTCTGCCTCACGTACGACTCATACGTTGAGCCGCGGAAAAAATTATGAAACTGCCGCTGGTTGGAAAAAACGGAAAACGGTATCGTCAGCATAAAAAATAAAAAGGGGATGAAGAGATGATCCCGGATTCTTTTTTCAGCCTCACGGGTCGTGTGCCTGAAAAAAAAGTAATAGATGAAGACGATCGATAACAGGATCAGCATCGTGAAAGCGATCCAAAGAAATAATTCATAGCCGTCCCAGTACTGGCTTCGCAGCAGAAAAGCAATAGAAGAGAAGGCGAATTCAAACCAGGCCAGCGTGAACAACGGGTGGTCATTGTCATCGGTTTTCCTGGAAGAAAAAGATTTCAGCGCGTTGATAAAAAATACGACACACAATACAGAAAGTGAAAGCGTCAGCAACTGCGACGCTCCCGGTATCATGTGTTTTCTCATCAGCACCGAGATGCAGGTAAAAAAAACAAAACTTAAAATGGTTTTATTCCGGTAGTTCATACTGCGCCATGGAGGATTCAAGTTTACGACAATTCCTAAAAACAAAAAAGCCCTGCCGGGTGAGGGAAGAGCTTTGTTAAAAAAAATAGTTTATCAATGTCCGCTGCCACCCATACTTTTCATCAGTTCTTCCATGGTAGTGGTTTTATAATCTGCCGGAATCACGAACATCGAATCTTCCGTTTTGATTTCTTCAACCGAACGGCAGGTCATCTTCATGGCAAGGGTCGATTGCTTAACCTGGAATTCCATGAGAAAGCCGTCGATGGCCTCGAGCCCGGCAGAAGCTTTCCGGATGGAGTTCGGGGCCGTGATGTCTTTCGTAAACCACACATCAACCGAATTTACTTTTCCGGATTCGTCCTTCACCGTGAGGGTTGCTTTTTTGCAAAGATGACCGGCAATAGTTTTGGTTTCATCGGTTACCTGTACTTCGGGTTTCGGAATTCCTTTTTTCGATCTTAGTTTTGCAATGTCTTCTTTGGTCGTCCGGATAGCATATTTACCATCCATCATGTTCATGAGCGTGGTGCTTTCTCCCAGTTTTCCGTTGGTAATGACGACGGTATTTCCCATGGCCATTTTAACTTCTGTCCGGCTCATGTCGCCTTTGAAATACATCACCGATTCGCCCGGCATCATCGCTAATCTTTCCTGGTCGATATCGGCATCTGGGTACGTGATATCAAACGTGGCCTTGCCTTCGCTGATTTTCTTTTGAGCAGAAGCCGTTTGGAAATGCACGGAGAAAAAAAGCGTGATCAATAACCCATGGATAATTTTTTTCATCATTGGAAGTTTTAATGTGGTGAAGGAACGATCAAATGTACACACAAATTTCATTACCATCGAATTGCTGTAAACCTTGCAGGGACTCACTTTGAATAAAATTGTCAAATTGTTTCTCGCAAGGGCGTGAAGAAATCTTAGCGCTCCGCGTGAAATTTATTTTTTTGAATTTGATTCACGCAGGGTTCGCAGGGGAAGATATTTTCAATTTCCATTCTCAGCGACCTGCGCGAAATAAATCAAATGGCGTTACTAACGTAAACTCTGTAGTGATTTATTTTGAAATACCGGATGCCGTCACCATTCGTAAATTCGTATTCGTAACTCAATACCCTAAAATCTTCAACATGCTTTTTGCACTTTGTTCTTTTGCAAAGAGCCGTGTGCTGATTTCGCCGTCTTCATCCTTATCAATGATCACATGCTTAGGTGATGGGATCAGGCAATGCTGGATGCCGCCATAGCCGCCAAGACTTTCCTGGTACGCGCCGGTATGAAAAAAACCGATGAACAACGGATTCTTGTTCAGCTCATCTTCTTTTGGAAGATACACCTGGTTCACATGCGATTCCGTATTGTAATAATCATCGCTGTCGCAGGTAAGCCCGCCGATGTTCACACGGTTGTATTCCTTGTTCCAGTGGTTCACGGCAAGCAGAATGAACTTTTGTTTGATCCCCCACGTATCGGGAAGGGTGGTGATGAAGGAACTGTCAATCATGTACCAAAGCTCGTTGTCGTTCTGCTGTTTCTGATCCATGATCGAGTAAAGAGTGGCGCCGCTTTCAGCCACGGTAAAACTTCCAAACTCGGTGAAGATATTCGGTTCCTGCACCCCTTTAGAGCGGCATGCCGACTTGATCTGCTTGATGATTTGCTCAGCCATGTATTCGTAGTCGTATTCAAAGCCCAGCGTTTTCCGGATGGGCCAGCCGCCGCCGATGTCGAATGAATCCAACTCCGGGCAGACTTTTTTCAGGTCGCAATACACGTCAATGCACTTGTTCAGTTCATTCCAGTAATACGCCGTGTCCTTGATGCCGGTGTTGATGAAAAAGTGCAGCATCTTCAACTGGAACTTCGGATTCTTTTTGATGTGCTTCAAATAGTAATCCTTGATTTCATCGTAGCGGATGCCGAGACGCGACGTGTAAAATTCAAAATTCGGTTCTTCTTCAGCGGCAATCCTGATCCCGAGTTTCACCTTCTTCCTGCCTTTTATTTTCTTTTCATACAACGGCAGTTCATGCATGTTGTCAAGAACGGGAATCACGTTCGTAAACCCGTTGTTGATGAGTTCGCTGATGTATTGAATGTACTGAGGCCTTTTGTACCCGTTGCAGATGATGAAAACATCTTTGTCAATTTTTTTCTCCTTGTAAAGAGAGAGAATCAACGGGATGTCGAAGGCCGAAGAGGTCTCCAGGTGAACGTCATGTTTCAGGACTTCGTTGAGAACAAATGAAAAATGGGAGCTTTTTGTACAATAACAGTAGGTATAGCTGCCTTTGTAGTCTGACTTCGCAATGGCAACGTTGAAAATCCGTTTAGCTTTCTTAATTTGCGAACCTATTTTAGGAAGATACGTAATCTTCAACGGTGTTCCGTATTGCTTGATGATTTCCATCAGATCAATTCCGTTAAAGTGAAGCTGGTTGTCGATGACTTCAAAACCTTCCTGTGGAAAGTAAAACGTTTGTTCGATCAGGTCGCGGTAGGTGTTCTTCATTTGGCGTTTGGATAGTTCGGTGAAGTTGGTTTCGTAAAGATAAGAATTCGGAATGTCAAAAATAGTAATAAAGTAATTGAGTCGGATAGAAAATATTGTAGGAATGTAAGTGCCTCGGATTATCATTGATTCATTCAACCCGGGTTCATTGGAATCATAAAGATCGGCGAATTAAAACTCTCAATGAGTATGAAAAAAGTAAAAATCATAGAAGTCAAATCGGAGATCGGAGCCGGTACCCGCGGTGCCAGCATGGGTGTAGATGCGATCAAGATTGCAGCTCTCGATTATGGAAGCAACCTGTTTCATAAGATTGACACCATCGAAGTGGCTACGGAAAACAAATTGCTTTTCGAATCAACCGGAAGCCCGTATGCAAAACGGGTCAAGGGTGTGTATACCATGTACGAGCGCGTATCCAATGCCGTACGGACTTCCCTCAAGAACAATGAATTTCCGTTGGTACTGGCGGGCGATCACAGCACGGCAGGAGCAACCATATCCGGCATTCGTATCGCATACCCTCGTCAACGTCTCGGTGTGATCTGGATTGATGCTCACGCCGATCTTCATTCTCCCTGGACTACTCCTTCGGGGAACATGCATGGCATGCCGTTGTCGGCAGTTCTGGGCGAGGACAATCAAAGCAATAAAATGAACAAGCCCGATAAGGATACGCTTGAATGGTGGAATAAGATCAAACGCATCGGGAATATTTATCCTAAAATTGACTGGTCCGACCTCGTTTACATAGGCCTTCGTGATGTAGAACCGGAAGAGTCGTACCTGCTGAAAAAGCATAAAGTAAAAATCTTCAGTACGAACGAAGTGAAGAGAAACGGTGTGGAGAAGATCGCACGGGATACGCTGGCTCACCTGAGCCGCTGCCAGCTGATCTACATTTCATTCGATGTGGATTCCATGGATTCCTCGATCAGCAAAGGAACCGGGACACCGGTGCGGAATGGCATCACCGAAAAAGAAGCCGGCAGTTTACTCGTGCGGTTGATTCAGAACGAAAAAGTCTGCTGTTTCGAAGTGGCAGAAGTAAATCCTACCCTCGACAAAGAAAACCTGATGGCTGAGAATACCTTCGAAATTCTTCAACGCGTCGTCAGCCAGATCACCTATTAAACCAGCAGTTCAAAGCAATTGAAAATATGATGAATGTTTTTTTTGAAGGAGCATTAAAGAGCGGCGTTTCGGATTCGCTGAAGAGCCTTTATGGCATGGAGGCAGGTATTGATTCCATTCATTTCCAGGAAACGAAAAAAGAATTTGAGGGTGATGTGACGCTGGTGACTTTTCCGTTTATCAAATCTTCCAAAAAATCTCCGGAAGAGACCGGCAAGGAAATCGGGAAATACCTCGAAGAAAAAACGAACTTCATCGCTTCCTTCAATGTTGTAAAAGGGTTTTTGAACCTGGTGATAACAGAGGAATTCTGGAAAAATTTTTTTCTCACCGTGTCGGCCGATCCTTCATGGCTGTTTGATCCAACAAAGAACGAAACTCTTTCGCGTGGAAAGAAATTCCTGATGGTTGAATATTCTTCTCCGAACACCAACAAGCCGCTTCATCTCGGTCATGTGAGAAATAACCTGCTGGGATATTCAGTCGCCGGGATCCTCGAAGCCGCCGGCCATCGCGTGATGAAGGTCAACCTGGTAAATGACCGCGGAGTTCATATCTGCAAATCGATGCTGGCCTGGAAAAAATTCGGGCATGGAGAAACACCGGAATCCTCCGGCATGAAAGGCGATCATCTCGTCGGTAAATATTATGTTTTGTACGACAGGAAGTACAAGGAAGAAGTGGAGCACCTGGTGAACAAAGGAACTGTGCGTGAAGAAGCGGAAAAGAAAGCTCCGCTTCAACTTGAAATCCAGGACATGCTCAGGAAGTGGGAAGCCGGCGACAAAGAAACGCTTGACCTCTGGAACCTGATGAACGGATGGGTATACAAAGGTTTTGATGTCACCTACAAAAAACTGGGTGTTGGTTTTGATAAAATGTATTATGAATCCAACGTGTATCTCCTCGGAAAAAAAATTGTGGAAGAAGGAGAGGAGAAAAAAGTTTTCTTTCGGAAAGAAGATGGCTCGGTATGGGTTGACCTCACGGATGTCGGACTGGATCAGAAACTTTTATTGCGCGGCGATGGAACTTCCGTTTACATCACGCAGGATCTCGGAACAGCGCAGCTTCGCTTCGATGAATTCCCCGGCCTTGACCAGTTGATTTATGTAGTTGGTAATGAACAGGAATATCATTTCAAAGTCCTGAAGGAAATTTTCAAAAAGCTGAAACGCCCGTGGGTAGATGGCCTGTTCCATCTTTCTTACGGAATGGTGGATCTCCCTTCAGGTAAAATGAAATCGCGCGAAGGCACCGTGGTGGATGCTGATGACCTCATCAAAGAAATTACAGAAGAAGCGGAGATGACCACCAAAGCGCTTGGCAAACTGGATGATTTTGATTCCGAAGAAGCAAAACACCTGTATCATGTGATTGGCATGGGAGCATTGAAATATTTTATTCTGAAAGTGGATCCGAAAAAACGCATGTTGTTTAACCCGGCTGAAAGCATTGATTTCAATGGACACACCGGGCCGTTTGTTCAGTACACGTTTGCGCGCATCCGTTCGGTGATGAGAAAAGGGGAGAACGTGAATTTTTCGGTTTCTTTATCTTTACAAAACATCAGGATGACGAAAGAAGAAAAACACCTTGTTCGGTTGATTTACAATTATCCTTCTGTTGCTTCTGAAGCTGCAGCCGGACTCAGCCCGGCTTTGATAGCCAATTATGTGTATGAACTGGCAAAGGCCTTCAATCATTTTTATCATGATCATGTGATCGTGGATGAAGCAGCGATGGAACTTTCTGTTTTTCGCCTGCAACTGTCTGCACTCACCGCCGCCGTCATCAGCAGGAGCATGAACATGCTGGGAATCGAAGTACCTGAAAAAATGTAGCCAATCAATTTCAATTTGTTCACGCGCAAAATTTTTATTTTTATTTTGATATTGCTGGCAGGCCTTACCAGTTATGGATATTTTCATTTTTATGAAAAGGAACACGTCGGACTTTCTGAAGAGGTGATTCGTGAAAAGTGGAGCCGGGCCAAACCGGATATTTCCGGGTTGCGCAGCGGCGATTTGATTTTCCGGCATGGAAGGGGAGCCATCAGCAACATGCTCATGGCCATGTCGCAGCGTGAAAGCAAATACTCGCATGCCGGTATCATTCATAAAGAAAATGAAAAGGTGTTCGTGTATCATGCCATCGGCGGTGAAGAAAATATCAGTAACAAACTCAGGAAAGATCCGTTGGAAGTGTTTTGCAATCCGAACGATGTTCATGCATTTGGAATTTACCGTCTCGACCTGGATGCAGGTCAGTTGCTTGAATTGGATTCGCTTGCTGAAATGTATTATACGTCAGGATTGGAATTCGATACAAAGTTTGACCTGTCGACAGATGCAAAAATGTACTGTTCCGAGTTTGTTTACAAATTGATTTCACGCGTTGCTCACAATGAAAATTATTTATCTTTGTCCGCCGTTTCAGGAATGAAATATGTTGCCTGCGACAACCTTTATCTGAATACACACAGTAGATTTATTTATTCATACAATTATTAACCACCCTAAAAAACACAAAATGAAAAATTTAATGAAAGCTGCAACTGTTGTCCTCGTTGCTTTTATGATGGCATGCTCCGGGGGAGGAGACACTCCTAAAGCAGTCGCTGAAAATTTCCTCAAGTCCTACTCGAAACTTGATTTTGACGGAGCTAAAAAATATGGCACCGAAGAGACCGGTAAATTGCTTGATATGATGAGCAGTTTAACGAAGATGATGCCTGACTCAGCAAAGAAAGAAGTGAAAACAGAAATCACAGCTGAGAAAGTGGATGGCGACAAAGCTACCGTTACTTACAAAGAAGCCGGGAAAGACGGTGACCAGACGCTTAACCTCGTGAAAGTGGACGGAAAATGGAAAGTAGCCATGAGCAAAGACGGAATGAATGGCGGCTCGGGAGCGGGTGGCATGGATTCCGGTGCGACTACCATGGATTCAACTGCAAGCGCTGCTTCTGCTGATACTACGAAGAAGTAATTAATTTTTTTAGTTCAAAAAATGCCCGGTCTCTCCGGGCGTTTTTTTTTGCCGTAATGCCACAAAAAAAATCCTCCTTTAACAGGGAGGATTTTTATTTCAAATACTTTAAAAGAAAGGATCAATCAGACTTCTTAATCGACTGAACTGCATCACGCATTTCCTGGCATGCGCGTTTGATGTCCTGTAACCCTTTACGAACGCGGGTACCGGCTGCTGCATTTCCTTTCTCTGAAAACTTAAGTACGTCTTCTTCAATAGCTGCTACAAGCTGTTTGATTTTTTCGTATTCTTTCATCGTGTTTTGGGATTTGATTAGTTGTTGAAATTAGAAATTATGGATTGATTAATTGTTAAAGTGATCCGTTTAAGATGTTTCGAAGTGACGAATGTAATATGAATTTACAAATCTGCAATTAAAATGACGCAATTTTATCGGATGCATATTCCCCGGCTTTTAACCTGGTATAGGCTTTCCGGAATGCCTGGATGGTATAGTTCACATCTTCCAGGGTATGAACGGCTGTCGGAATCAAACGCAAAATAATGATTCCTTTTGGAACGACCGGGTAGATCACAGCCGAACAAAAGATGTCATCGTTTTCACGTAAGTCGTAAATCAGGTTGGTAGCCTCACCAACGGTTCCGTTCAGGTAAACCGGCGTTACGGGCGATTGCGTTTTACCGATTTCAAAGCCGGCATCCTTTAATCCTTTCTGCAGGGCATGAACAATCTTCCATAAATTATTCTTCAGTTCGGGTTGTGTCCTGAGTAACTCCAGTCTTTTCCTGGCACCGACCACCAATGCCATCGGGTTGCTCTTGGCAAAGATCTGTGATCGCATATTATACCGGAGATATTCCACTACCTGCTCTGAACTGGCTATAAATCCACCGATCAGGGCCATCGATTTTGCAAAGGTGCCAAAGTAAATATCTATTTCATCCTGAACACCTAATTCTTCACCGGTACCGGCGCCGGTTTTTCCCATCGTGCCAAATCCATGAGCATCATCCACGAAAAGTCGAAACTGGAATTTCTTTTTGAGGGCAACAATTTCTTTTAGCTTACCCATGTCGCCACTCATACCGAAGACACCTTCGGTAAGCAACAGGATGGAACCGCCGGACTCTTCCACTATTTTAGTGGCACGTTCCAACTGCTTCTCGCAGTTGGCAATATCATTATGAGGATAAACAAATCGTTTCCCCATGTGTAGCCGCACACCGTCGATGATACAGGCATGGCTTTCAGAATCATAAACGATTACGTCATGCCGGTCAACGAGGCAATCGATGGCTGAAACCATTCCCTGGTAACCATAATTCAGCAGGATGGCATCTTCCTTACTTTCGAATTCAGCAAGTTCGGATTCCAGCTGTTCATGAAGGTTTGAATTTCCTGACATCATGCGGGCGCCCATAGGCGAAGCAAAACCGTATTCGGCAGCAGCAGCGGCGTCAGTTTTTCTGACTTCCGGATGATTGGCTAAACCCAGGTAGTTATTCAAACTCCAGATTAACTTTTCCTTCCCCCTGAAAACCATCCGCGTTCCAATATCTCCTTCCAGTTTTGGAAAAGTAAAATAGCCATGCGAGTCTTTGGCATGTTGCCCGATGGGGCCACGGTCTTTTAGTATTTTATCGAATAAGTCCACAGTGCTTTCTGAATAACAATCATTATGGCAATTTAAAATTGCCATTGGGTAAAAGACAAAAGTAAATATTTTGAATCAAAAACAAAGAATCTTGTTTTTTTGTTTTGGGCCAGGTGCTTTGTTCAATTATATCCTTATCAAAACTCCCCTGTCAATAAATATAAACTGTTCGCCAAATCTTAATGTAGCGAATAGGAAGGTTTCATATATTTGCCTTAATCATTCAGTTGATTATGAAAAGACTGCTCCTGTCCTTGTTTGTTTTTGTTTTTGGATTAACGACGGCACGTTCACAGCCGGCTTCGTTACGGGCGCAGCATGCGAAAGAAAAAATGTATCTTAATTCAACTGTTGAAAACAGCCTGAAGGTTGTAACTCCTGCTGCTGTTCAAAACGTTGCGGGCGGTTGTAATTACTGGATTCCCCGTGATGCAACGTGGCAGGTTGTACCTTTTACAAACGGGACAGCACCCGGCTACAGGAATGATGATGGAAGTTCTCCTTTGATTACTTTACCGTTTAATTTTTGCCTGTACGGGACAAATTATACGAACGTATACATTAATAATAACGGAAATATTTCTTTTAACTCATCTTATTCCACGTTTACTCCAAATGGTTTTCCTGATCCAACACATGCCATGGTTGCTCCTTTCTGGGCAGATGTTGACACGCGGGGAGCGTTAAGCGGACTTGTCTATTATAAAGTAAATGCCACCAACATGATTGTACAGTGGGAGCATGTCGGATACTTTGCAAGTCACGATGATAAACTCAATACGTTTCAGTTGATCATCTCAGATGGTAATGATCCTATTATTCAGATAGGAAAAAATGTCTCTTTTTACTATGGCGACATGCAATGGACAACCGGGGATGCTTCTTCCGGAACAAATGGTTTCGGTGGGTCTCCGGCTACTGCCGGGATTAACCGTGGTGATGGAATTGACTATATTCAGATAGGAACCTTTGATCACGCAGGTAATTCGTATGACGGACCTTTTGGTAATGTGGATGGAATCGATTTTCTTGACTATACGTATTTTGCGATTGATGCATGCTTCAGCAATACCAATGTTCCGCCGATTGCAAATTCACCAAATGCATGCGACACGGTGTATGTATGTGCAGGCGACACCTTTTTGCTGAGTGCCAGTTATCTTTCACCGGAACCGACCCAGGTTACCACTGCCTATTTTAATGGCAACGGTATCGGGGGCGCCACTGTGCTGAGCAGTACAAGTGGCAACATTGCGGATATCTCGGTACAGATTGTTACCCAGGCAGCGAGTCCGGGATTTTATGGTGTTTCACTTCTTGGAATTGATAACGGAGTTCCTGTTGATACCACATTTGTAAATGTCATCGTTGCTGTCCTTCCTTCTGCAACGGCTAATTTTACCATACCACCTGTTGCCTGTTCAGGCGATACATTGACTTTAACATATACTGGTTCTAACATCGGAACCACCACCTATGCTTGGAATTTCGGAGGTGCCGGAGTCCTATCAGGATCAGGAAGCGGTCCGTTTTCACTCCAATGGAATACCGGGGGAAATGATACCGTTTGGCTGGTCGTCAATGGTCAGAATGGATGCGGAGATTCACTGGGTTCTGTTGTTCAGGTAACCTCGCTTCCTGTCGTTGCTTTTTCAACACCTCCTTCGCAATGCCTGGATGGAAACAGTTTCCAGTTTATTGCAGGGGGAAACCTGGTTCCCGGTACTCAATATAGCTGGACGTTTGGGAATGATGCAACACCGATGAACAGCAATTCACAAAACCAGGATTCTGTTAGTTACTCTTCGCCAGGATTTCATACAGTTGAGTTGAATGCTTCTTATAACAATTGTATAGCGGTTCCGTATGTTCATTCTGTTGAAGTGTATATCAGCCCTGTTGCTGCATTTTCTCCGGATGTGAGCCAGGGTTGTGTCCCTCTCGATGTACAGTTTACAAATTTCAGCTCCGGAGAAAACAATTCCTATTCATGGAATTTTTATGATTCTACTTTTGATGCAAACACTCACCCGTTTCATGAATTTACGTCGGCCGGTGATTATTCGGTTTCGCTTACTGCCACCACCATTCACGGATGTACTGACCAGGCCACTTATCTGAATTTGATCAAGGTGTATCCTGCGCCCACGGCCTCATTTACACCTTCTCCCGCCGAGGTTCCTATTTATTCACCCTTTGTTGATTTTCTAAACTATTCATTGGGCGGAAAAACTTATTCATGGGATTTTGGTGATGGTTCAACTTCGAAAGAATTTCATCCGACTCACCAATATACAGATACAGGCACGTATAAAATAATCCTGATTGTATCAAATGAATTCGGATGCATCGATACCATTACAGGCACCGAACGTGTTGAACCCGAATTTACATTTTATGTTCCCAATGCCTTTACCCCGAACGACGATGGAAAGAATGATCTTTTTATTCCTTATTGCACGAGCGTGGTTCCTGATAATTATCTCATGAGAATTTTTGATCGATGGGGAGATGTAGTATTTTCATCGAGCAACATATCGGTTGGCTGGAACGGGCATAGCAAGGGAGGGAATACCATCGTTCCCGCCGGTGCCTATGTGTACCAGCTGGAATTTACCGATAACCAGCACGAGGTTCATAAACTGACCGGAAAGATTACTGTTTTTCATTAACACATCCTGTATCTTCAACCTATTATTTTTCGATCAGCAATACCAGGCAACGGTTTCTTTGTACCGGAGATTGATTCACGAAGACTTATCAAAACAAAAACGCCAGCACAATAGTGACTGGCGTAATGAAGCGGAGAGTTAGGGATTCGAACCCCAGGAGGCTATTAACCTCAACAGTTTTCAAGACTGCCGCAATCGACCGCTCTGCCAACTCTCCGCTGTAAAAGTAATTTTTTTTTTATTAACACCACTTTTTGATTTTAAATTTTCTTTCTCTTATTTTGAAGCAGATAAATAAATCCATGCAACATTCACCCACCCACAAGGTTTTAAATATCATTGTTATCGTAGCCGCTCTTGGCTACTTCGTTGATATTTACGACCTGATACTTTTCAGCATCGTACGGGTAAAAAGCCTGGAGTCGCTTGGTATCACCGGGAATATGAACAAGACCATCGGTTTGTATCTGCTGAATACACAAATGATCGGAATGCTGCTGGGTGGTATCCTCTGGGGCGTTCTCGGAGATAAGAAGGGACGGCTTTACGTTTTGTTTGGAACGATCCTTCTTTATTCCATTGCCAATATTGCCAATGGAATGATCCAGACTCTTGAACAATATTATGTACTTAGGTTCTTTGCCGGTGTGGGATTAGCCGGAGAACTGGGAATCGGAATCACCCTGGTTTCAGAAGTGATGTCGAAAGAATCAAGAGGCTATGGAACAACGGTTGTTGCCGGTGTCGGCATTGCCGGCGCCATCGCCGGTTATTTTGTTGCCGAGTCATTCGATTGGAGAATGGCTTATTATGTAGGCGGCGGATTAGGTTTGTTATTACTCATTCTCCGGATTTCTGTATATGAATCCGGGATGTTTTCAAAGATGAAAATATCGACCGTGAAAAAAGGAAGTTTCATTTCCTTGTTTACGGATTACAAACGCTTCATCAAATTTTTTCGCTGCATCCTCGTGGGTGTTCCGGTATGGTACGTCATCGGGGTTTTGGTATCTTTCTCTGACAAGATCGGAGGCGAAAACGGACTCAACGTGGTTGGGCAAATTGAAGTATCCAAAGCGGTCATGTATCATTACATCGGTGCATCAATGGGAGCTTTTCTCACAGGCTTCATCAGTCAGTGGCTGAAGTCGAGGAGAAAAGCTTTGTTCATCGCCCTTACCGGACTCGTCGTTTCTCTTGCCTGGTGTTATCTTTCGAGAGGCATCCCCGTCAATCAATTTTATTTCATCCTCTTTGTGATCGGGATACCCAATGGTTTCTGGTCGGTGTTTGTTACCATTGCAAGCGAACAGTTCGGAACAAACCTTCGCGCCACCGTCACCACCACCGTTCCCAATTTTGTGAGAGGGATGACTGTGCTGGTGACCACAGCATTCAGTTTTTTCAGTTCGTCCATAGGTGTGATTGCCTCTGCAGCATCGGTTGGCGTAGTGGTGCTGATGTTTTCATTTTTTTCCGTTTATAAACTGGAAGAATCCTATCACAAGGACCTGGACTATTATGAAAATGTCTGATGAAAAAAACACTGGTCATAGGAGCATCACTGAATCCCGGTCGTTTTTCATATAAGGCCATCATCAGACTCCGAAACAGCGGGCATGAAGTGGTTGCCATCGGGTTGAAGGAAGGTGTAGTGGAAGGAGTTAGAATTCAAAAAGGGAAACCTTCCATCGAACATGTTGATACCATCACCCTTTACCTCAATGCAAAAAGGCAGGAAGATCTGATCAATTATATTCTCAGTCTGAACCCGCGAAGGATCATTTTTAATCCCGGCGCTGAAAACACAGAACTCATGGAACTGGCTTCTGATAAGGGAATTGAAGCCATCGAAGCCTGTACACTCACCATGCTTTCAATTGGAATGTATTGAAAGTAAGGCGTTTTTTTTCTAATAAAAAACTCCTCCTGTTCGCACAGAAGGAGTTTCTGAAAACAATTTTCTTTTATGATTTCTTTTCTTCGATACGGGCTTTCTTACCGGAGATGTTTCTCAGGTAGAATATCCTGGCACGGCGAACAATACCAACTTTATCCACAACGATTTTGTCAATCTTGGGAGAGAAAAGAGGAAAGATACGTTCCACGCCAACGCCATTGGAAATCTTGCGAACGGTAAACGTCTGGGTTGTGCCTGAGCCTTTACGCTGCAGTACAACACCCTGGTATTGCTGGATACGTTCTTTAGTTCCTTCAATAATCTTGTAATGAACGGTGATGGTGTCGCCTGCTTTGAAATTGGGCAGATCTTTTTTTACAACAAGCGTGTCTTGTGCGAATTTTATCAAATCCATGATCTTTTCTTTTTTACTTTTTTCCTAAAACGGAGCGCAAATGTAAGTAAATTGTTTAGTTCCGCAAGCGATTATTTTGAAAATTTCAGATTCTGAGATTTTGAGATTGGGGATTGGAATTGGCCATGATCAGGCGCCCTATAAATCCAAAAATCCAAAAATCCTAAATCCCAAATCAAACCTTAATCTGCCATCCCTGGTCGCTTTTCCCGGGTGCGCTTTACCGACTGCTCATGCCGCCATTTTTCCACTTCCGGTGTATTTCCTGAAAGCAAAATATCAGGAACCTTCAGTCCTCTGAACTCAGCAGGCCTCGTGTAAACGGGCGGTGCAATCAGGTTGTCCTGGAACGAATCGGAAAGTGCCGACGTCCCATCATTCAGAACTCCCGGCAATAATCGGATTACGGCATCGGCAACTACTGCGGCGGCGATTTCACCTCCCGACAGAACATAATTACCAATTGAAATTTCTTTGGTGATGAAATGTTCACGGATCCGTTCGTCAATGCCTTTGTAATGCCCGCATAAAAGAATGATGTTTTGAAAGAGTGAAATCCGGTTTGCCATTTTCTGGTCGAACAATTCCCCATCCGGACTCAGGTAAATGATGTCATCGTATTTCCGTTGGGATTGAAGATGCTCCAGGCATAGAACAACAGGCTCAATCATCATCACCATTCCGGCGCCGCCGCCAAAGGGAGCATCATCCACTGTCTTGTGTTTGTTCGTGGTAAAATCCCTGATGTTGTGAATGTGAATTTCTGCCAGCCCTTTTTCCTTTGCACGTTTCAGAATGGAGTGGGAGAAAGGACTTTCGAGAAGTTGAGGTACTACGGTAAGAATATCGATACGCATGTTTCGGTGATGGCGGATTGTAAATTTCGCATTAAAAAATCAAAGGAAGCAAATTCGCAATCAACAATTCGAAATCCGCAATATTAATTTTAAAGATTCTTCTTCATCCTGAAGTGCCTGATCACTCCGAATAGCATATAGGAGTCACTGATTACAAAGTATCCGTGTTTCTCATAAAAGTGAATTGCATTTTCCCGTGCATCGAGGATGAGGTAGTCGAGTTTTTTTTCATTCGCCTTCTGTTCGATGTACCGGATGATTTCAGTTCCCAATCCTTTTCCCTGGAGATCTGTTCGTACAGCCATCGAGCGGATTTGTCCTTCCCGGTTGTTGTAGAGTTGCAATCGACCTGTTGCAACACCTTCTCCATTTTCATCCAGCATCAGCATATGAATGGATATTTTCTCCCACTCATCCCGGGTGGATGTAACCGGCTGATTCCATGGCTTACGTAAAATCTCATAACGGAGCTGATAATATTTTTCGAGTTCTTCTTCTGAGGAAGGTTCAATGATACGATAGGATTTCATCTTACTGAATCGTTTTTTTGTACTTGGCCGACTGTTGACTAACCTCCAGACTGATGTTTTCGTCTCCAACCTGGTACGGCATATAGGTAACAATAAACTGGAACATCTCATCCGTCGTCCGCATGCTTCCTTCCCGCTCCGAAATTATCTGCGGCGGATGAAACGGGTTCAACGGGTTGTTTACCGTATTGTCATACACTCCTTCCACATGAATGATTGTTCGTTTCGGAAGCTTCAGGATTTTTTTAAAGGTGTAAAAATACTGCCACCTGAAATCCCATTGGTTGATTCGTATGAGGTGAATCGTATCTCCATCCGGCTTTATGGCATAAGCTAAAAATGATTTTCCTAACAAATGCATGTGAGGATTAATGGTGAGAATCGATAAGTCTTCCGGGACGACGTATTGAGTTCTGAAAGTCTGAATGGTATTCGGTTTAATGATGAGCGGAGGTTCTGTTTTAGAAATTCCTGAAGTACCAAGAATGAATTCTCCAGTCGGGCGAAGGGGAGGAGCAGCACTGAAAAAAATATTGAAGGATGTATGGTCAGTGGTATCCACCGGCGAAGGTCCGTAATGAATGTTGTCGAGCAGGAGTATTCCGTTTTTCTTAACACAGTAACCTCCGATTCCTTCCGGGTAAAAAGTGGTTTCTGCACCGGGGAGAAAATTGGTCACCGAAGGTGTAAGCAGCGGATACGTTCCATCGTCATTCTGCAAATCCAGTTTTTGAAAAGCCCGGAGTTTGTCATACACTTCGGTATCCACAAACTTTTCTCCTTTTGATAAATCGGTTTTTGCTCCTTCCTTGTATTGAACAAGATGTGCATTGATGTGATGTACTACTTTGGTATTGCCCGGAACAATTTCAATCGCACGAATGAAGGTATCCTGTTTCAACTCATAAGGAATTTTCATCATCACAAAGTTGTCTTTGTTATTTCCTTTGATCAGGTAAGGATGATCCAT
Organism: Bacteroidota bacterium; assembly: GCA_026391945.1. GTDB lineage: Bacteria > Bacteroidota > Bacteroidia > AKYH767-A > 2013-40CM-41-45 > JAPLDA01. The sequence goes on from JAPLDA010000094.1 coordinate 24,540, forward strand.
GTTCAGTATCAAACCAGGTTTGCCGAATGTACTGTGATCCGGAAACTCCGGAATGGAAGGAAGTTTTGAAAAATCACCTTCGGGACAATCTTCATCTACCCATTGCCTGATCAGTTGAATTTCATCTTCCGATAAATATTTTTCATCCCTGAAATGCGAGTAGGTCGGATCGGCCGGCCAGGGAGGCATCGCCTTCGCTTCCACGGCAAGAGCAATTGTTTTGGCATGTCTCTTTACATCTGCATACGTGATCAGATTGAAAGGAGCGGCTGACCTTGGGCGATGACAAGGCGTGCAACTTTTATAAATTACCGGGGCGATGTGTTCGGAAAAAGTGGGATGAATCATTTCCGATCTGTTGCGATTTTTACATGATGGCAAAAAAAACTCACAGAAGATCATGCAGAGAATAAGAACGATGGCTGGTTTCATGATCATTCGATAATACAACCAATCGCTTTTGTTTCTGGAACCTTAATGGGCTGGTGATGCACGATTGCATTCAGCGCATCCTGAAATTCATGCGTGTTGACGGAGATTTTCTTTTTCCCGATGCCGTACATCCAGTCGTCAATTCTTCCGCGGTAAAGTATTTTTCCATGGTTGTCAACAACAAAAACTTCAGGAGAAACTTTTGCACCGAGACTTTTAACGAGTTTCTTTTCGGGATCGGTCATCAGCAAAAAACGAATGTGGTAACGGCTTTGAAATTCATTCATCTCTTCGGAAGTATTGTAATGCCCGGGAAACACACCGTAAAATTGAATGCCGGAAGGTTTGAACTGATCACAGAGTTGATTTAACGTAAGCGAATAACTCTGGCACGACGGACAGTCGGGGAGAAGGAACACAAAAACGGAAGCCGTATTCTTTTTGATTTCATTCAACGAAAATATTTTCTGATCAGGCGTTGTCAACTGAATGGATGAATAATTTTTCTCAAAAGCATTTTGTGCTGAAACCATTTCAACACAAATAAAAAAAAGGATAGCAATAATCTTGTTCATTATTTCAAACATACATCATTCATTGTTCAAAACAAAATGAATTGCAACGCTGATGTTCTTTCAACATTAGAATTTTGTTTGATGATTTTTACGTCCATGACTTTTACGTCCATGACTTTTACGCCCATGACTTTTACGCCCATGACTTCAGTCATGGGAATGAATTAAAGAAAAAACTAAAACCATTTAAATGGTTTCAAGTCCGCTTCTGGAAAAACAAACCTGTCATCAAAACAATTCCTGCGAATAAAATCATAGCCCATGTTCCAAGGGCAGGAATCGGATTCACGACATCATCCTGCAGTTCCATCAGGGCAGCTCCTTTCGAAGTTGGCTGCCATGAATTTCCACTGTCGGTGCTTAGTTCCATGAACACATCGAAGAAACTCGATATGCGATAGATTCCGCCTCCGGCATTGGTGATGCGCGCCAAACCGGTAGAGAAGAGCGTAGGACTTTCACGCAGCAGGACTCCCGATGGGAAACTACCGCCGGAAAGATCCAGCTGCAGCATTTCAGTTTCGTAAAAGGCCGACGATCCGGAAGATGAAACGAAGGTCATCTTCATCCGTGCCGTGGCTGTGCAGGAAACCGGAACAGGTGAACCGGAATTTGATAACATAGCTGTAAAGTCACCGGTGAACGTAACGATGGATGAACCGGAAGCGGGCGGAGGTGCTGATCCGGAAAAGTTTTTCAGGACGCAATTACTCAGGCTGATGGAGCCGGCATCATACAACCCGATACTGTAATATTTTTTTGGAGGCCAAGAAGGCGAGGAGGTGATGATTGGTGGAAGGTCGGGAACATTGGTAATGACTTCCGGCCGTGGCACCGATGCAGAAAATTTTACCAGGCTGGCATCCCACATCCCGCCGCCGAATGTATTCTGAAATCCGCCCGATGCAATGCCTGTCGTGCTTTTCACGGTTCCCGCCATGTACAGATCACCAAATGCATTCACGGTGATTCGCGCTTCTTCTTCATGCAGTTGTCCGTAATAAGTGGCACAGGTTCGCAAACCATTGGATGTAAAAGCAGCAAGGAAATGATTCTCCGTTCCGATCAGGTTGTTCTGAAAGCCGCCGGGAGTGGCAATGCAATTTCCGGCATTCGGACTGTAAACATCACCGACGAGGAAAACATTTCCCCAGGCATCGGTAGCCACGTCATTTCCTTCTTCCGCATTTGCTCCACCGTAATAAGTTCCCCACAAACGATTTCCTGATGCATCAAATTTCACGAGATACGAATCACTCCAGCCACCAAACGTATTCTGAAAACCTCCGGAAGCAATTCCTGAAGTGCTGTTGGTGATTCCGGCAAGATATACACAGCCGCCGGGGCCGGTGGCAATACCGAAACCATATTCCAAATCAGAGCCTCCGTAATATGTTGCCCATAGCCGGTTTCCAGACGGATCGAATTTGGCGATGAAAGCATCCTGGTTTCCGCCGAAGGAATTCTGAAATCCGCCGGCAGAAGCAATGGCAGAAGTACTCATGGTGTATCCGCCGATAAAAACATTTCCGGCTGTATCGGTAGCCACATCGTTGGACAGGTCCTGGTCGGTTCCGCCGTAGTACGTTCCCCACAACCTGTTGCCGCTGCCGTTAAACTTTACAAGAAAGGCATCGGCCAATCCGCCATTCGTGGTTTGGTATGATCCGGCAGAGGAAATATCTGTCGTGCTGATGGTGTAACCCGTCATGTACACATTGCCTGTTGCGTCAGTAGCGAGATCCACGCCCTGGTCGAAATCAGCTCCGCCATAATACGTTCCCCAGATTCGGTTGCCGTTGGAATCAAACTTAACAAGAAATGCATCGGCTACGCCATTCAGGCTGGGCTGAAAAGAACCGGCTGTAGCAATGCCGCTTGTACTGAATGTATATCCTGCGAGGTAAACATTTCCGGCAGCATCGGTTTTTACCCCGTAACCATAATCAGCATCAGTGCCTCCGTAATACGTTGCCCAGAGCCGCACACCGGCGCCGTTGAACTTAACAAGATACGCATCTGTTGATCCACCGAAGACCGGCTGGTATGAACCTGCAGTTGAGATATTCGAAGTGCTGTATGTCCAGCCAGCTACATATACATTGCCGGCAGCATCGGTGGTGACGCTGTTACCAAATTCGCTGTCGCTGCCACCGTAATAGGTAGCCCACATCCTGTAGTTTTGCGCCCGTCCCGTGTTTGCAACGCCGGACAGTAGTGCCAGTACCAGTAATATTTTTCTCATCGTTTGAATGATTTGCAGGTTTGATTTCTTAGTGTTGTAAATATAACAATCATTTTCAATGATCCAATATTTTTTTTCAAGATGGTCTAGAAAGCCTTTATTCATCATCCTTTCAAAGGCTGATGTAAAATATAATTTCAAAAAGAATGCGGTGTACAGGAACTCATAAATCTTCAATTCGAAATCCGAAATTTCAGAGAGCCCCTCAATAAGTAAGAATTTTATCCTGTTTATTCTGGATCAAATGCCTGCGGATAATTCGATGCACATCACGGTTGTCCTGTTTCGAAGAAATGACATCTTTCAGAATCTCCGCTTCCTGTTGAACATAGTCGGGATTGAAAAAACCGAAGCCCAGGTATTTTCCGTTTTCTACTGTCACCACCGATCGTTCTTCTTCCGTTCTGCCGCTTCCGACAATTAAAAAATTCCGGTGTTTGTAATCAAGACTGTCGATGGCTTTCAGCACCCGTTCATTGTAAATCTCCACAGGTTCTTTACCGATGCAGGCGCCGTTGCACTGGTTGATGCTGTGATGAAAGCAGGCATATTCGATGTCGTACAGGCCGCACAGTTTCTGGCATAGTTTGAACTTGCTGATTTTGCTTTCGAGAATTTCTTTTGCTTCATCGAGCGAATGCGAAGTGATGATCGGTTGAGCAGTCTTCAGGATTTTTCCTGCCTTTAGTGTGATGTATCCATCCTTATTCACCGACTGAAAAATTCCGTAGTTGAACAACGTATTCCGCAGGGCGCGGTTGAAGAGCGGCTGGAATTTTTTTATTTCATCCGATTCAAGGAGTAAAGCGATCAGTTCGTTTCCGGTTAATTCGAAACTCACATCGCGAATGGCATTGCGCATTTCAATGGCTTTGTGATTGCCTTTGTTGGCAAAATGGGTGATGACACGTTTGCGGATGTTGTTGCTTTTGCCAATGTAGATAATGGTTCCGTCCTCGTTGTGCAGGTAATAAATGCCTGTTGATTCGGGTAATTTTTCAACGATCTTCCGATCGAAGTTTTCCGGGAAACGAACGTTGAGGTAATCGCTCCTGATCGACTTGCGTAGCAAATCATTCTGATCACGCTGCAACAGAATTTCAAAAAGTTTCACCGTTGCTGCCGCATCTCCGGCAGCACGATGGCGTCCTTCGATTCTTATTCCGAGACTCTTGCATAAATTCCCAAGACTGTAAGATCGATAACCGGGAATAAGCTTCCTGCTGAGTTTTACGGTACATAAATAATCACGTGAAAAAGTATAGCCAAGCGAACGGAATTCTTCTCTCAGGAATGAATAATCGAATTGTGCATTGTGTGCAACCACCGTTTTCCCTTCCGTGATTTCCACAATTTTCTTCGCCACTTCATAAAACTTCGGTGCATGACGTACCATGTCGTTGTCGATGCCGGTAAGGCGCGTGATGAAGTTGGGAATGGTACGTTCGGGATTGACCAGCGTCGTAAATTCATCCACGATTTTTTCTCCGTCATGCACATAGATGGCTACCTCAGTAATCTTTTCATGAGCAGCCATTCCTCCGGTAGTTTCTAAGTCGATAATTGCAAACACGTCAAACCTGTTTTATCGAATGCTAAATTATCAAATAATATGGAATGACCGGAATTCCAGCAATGCCTCGGTAAATGGGTCATTAAATTGTCTACAAATACGAATCAACGAATTCTGACGGCACTGGTAAATTCGTAGTGAATGATATCCACCGATTGTCATTCGCATTTCAAAATGAATCACAACCGGCTTTTCAGCAACCTTCAAAAAAAATTTATTCGATGATGAATTTCCCGGTTGTGATCGTCAGATCCTGGTCAGTGAGTTTGTAAAAATAAATTCCTGATGGCAAACCGGATCGTTCGATGCGGAACTCTGCTTCGCGGCTGATTTTATCCAGTTTAACTAATTCAGAAACCGGGTTCAGTTCCTTTCCAGTCACATCCAGAATTTTCAACTCCGGAAGAGTCAGCGTTGATGTTGACTGAATTTTCAGAATGGAATATTCAACGAGTGGATTCGGAAAAAATTCCTTTGTGATTATTCTGCTGTCCGTTTCATCAATGCCAACCGTCACATTTCTCCTGGCAACATATTTCGCACTTACTCCATCAGCAGTAATAAACGCACCACCTGAATGAAGCACACCGTTAAAAACAGTGAGTGCCAGAACATCAGCATTCATACCGGTTCCTACACTGTCCCAGTACGAGTTGTTGAACTTGCCAACAGAGATCACGTTGTGAGGGCTTGGAATGTTCACCGGGATGTTGAAGCCGCCGCCAGCGTATAAATAGGAAAATGTTGGAAGAAATACCTTAGGTTTTCCAACTGAACTAAACGACTGAACTGCCGAACTCCATGAACTTCCATTCCAGCGGACTATGCCCTGGCTTGGATTGCTGAAATCTCCACCAGCATAAAGGTAATAAGTGGAGCCACTCGAAACTCCATTTGGTCCCCATGCAGCAAGGCAATTCACTGAAGTTCCGTTGCTGATGTTTCCTACCGTACTCCAGGTTGATCCGTTGAACTTATTCACATACCCGCTGAATGTTCCGCCGATGTAAATTTCATTGTTGTAAACCGCCATGGCATTAACAATTCCGCCAGGAATTCCTGCGCCTAAAGCCGACCACGTTGTTCCATTCCATTTTGCTACGCGGTTTACGGTAGTGCTGCCGTTTGCAGTGGTGAACACACCACCTGCATAAAGTTCATTGTTGTAAACCATGAGACAATTCGCAAAATTGTTCAGGCCTCCGCCTAAAGCTGACCAGGTGAAGCCATCCCATTTGGCAATGTGGCTTACCGCTGTACTGCCCGATATGGTAAAATTTCCGGCAGCATAAAGTGCATTGTTGTAAACTGCGAGAGCGTATACATCACCGTTCAGGCCGCTGCCAACAGCAATCCAGTTGGTGCCTGTCCACTTTGAGATGTGTAAAAGACTTGTTGAACCTCCATCCATGGTAAATGCCCCGCCGGCATAAAGGTTTCCGTTGTAAACAGCAAGTGCATTCACCTGTTCACCTAAACCGACTCCGAGGTTCGTCCATGATTGAGCGCGTAGCTCAGGCAATACAAACAAACAGGTAACGATGATTACCAGGTACTTTTTCATACAGTTGATTTTTTTTTATAGTGCCTAAAAATAGGACTATCCCATCCTTCGTTTTGAGCCCGGATGATTAATAATGAACGTCACATTGTTGAAAGCTTCTATCTCTTTTTGTAAACAAAATTGATTGCGCTGCAGGTTTTCAAATCTGATTTCAGACGGAATATTTTTTCGCGACCGTTCTGTATGAAGGAAACCGCGGCAGTATTGGGAGGAGTTTTTCCGAGGTTATCAGCAAATAAGACCAGGTAATTGTTCGAATTCATTTTTAATTGAAGCGTGATTTTCTTCTTTTGTTTCGTGACTTCGTAATGTTTGATTATCCATTGATTATGAAAGGATAACGACATGATATCGCCATCAAGAGTTGAGTGGTCAAAAACAAAAATGTCAACGGTTGAATCCATCATTTCAATCGTGGTGGTTTGTTCAATCTTTCGACCGCCAAGATTTTCGGGAGTAGCTGATGAATCGAGAACGATGACAGGCATGGTTGGATCATTTAATCCCGGAATGACAGGGAAATGTTTTAATGAGTCGGAAAGATTTTCAACGATATGCTCTGCTGCAGGAACAGTATCTTTTGAAGAAATTTTCTGTGGTGCTTCAGTTTTTTGTTTCCATATTAGAATGTTCCTGTCGTTTCCGGTAGTAAACAATGTTTGATCATTTGCGCTGAAGGAATAGTTGGTAACACTGTTGGTGTGACCGAATAATTCCTGGACCACATTCCGTTCAGAAAGTTTCCAGATACGTGCCCAGTTGCCCACATTGCCGGTGACCAGTAAATTTCCATCGTGCGAGAATCCAAGTTTACTGCTGGTTCCGGCTTTGAACCACAATGCCAGGTCACTGTGAAGTTGGTTCAGTTCGTATTTCCAGATCACGATGGTCCCGTCGGCACTCCACGTTGCCAGCCTGTTATCGGCAGCTATCGTCATTCTTTCAATGGCAAAAGATGATGTAGTCAGCTCCTGTGTCATGACATCTGTTCTTGTGTTCAAAACTTTCATGGTGTTGCCGCAGGTAAAAATCAAAGCGCTCCTGTCGTTGGTGATGACTGCGTTGCTTATCAGCGAATCGGATCTGAAGATCTCAACCACCGGCTGTGTTAAATCTGATCTTGTTTTGTACAGGCGGCCTTGTCCGTTGAAATAAATAAAACCATCAGCAATGGAGAACAAAGCAAACCGCAGGTTGGTGTAATCAGGCGAGTACATCGACTGGATGATGCGGCTTTGAACAAAATCATATATTTTAATTTCTCCTTCACGGTTGGTCAGGATCATCAGTTGTCCTGTTGAGTTGAAATTGATGCTGCCGACCGGTGAATTAAATGCCCGGAACGCGTTCAGGATGTTTCCGTTTTCCGGGCTTCTGAAAGTAATGGTTCCTGAAGAATCACCGTTCACCAGGTACGCGCCGTCAAAAGTGGCTTCCATGCAGGTGATGGTTGAATTCACATCATGTAAAGTTGCAGACAGTTTAAAAGGTTGTCCGTAAACCGTTGCGATGGAAAAAATAAAACAACAGGAATAAAGAAAGAAAAAGAAAGTGTTCCGGGATATCATGTACAGCTGGATTTTTACCTGCATAAAAGTAAATCCACGGTCTTTCACAGAATCAGCACGAAAAAATATTTTTCATCAATTGAAAGTTAATGGGAGGGAAACCGGATTCAATAAAAAAGGGCTGGAAATTTTTCCAACCCTTTTTGTTTCTTCAGAGAGAAGATTACTTTTTTTCTTCAACCTTCGGAGCATCTTTCGCAGGAGCAGCTTCTTTCTTAGCAGCTTCTTTCTTAGGAGCAGCATCTTTTTTAGGAGCAGCTTTCTTTGCAGGAGCAGCATCTTTTTTAGGAGCAGCTTCTTTTTTCTCCATTTTGTTTTCTTTCTTCTCAGCTGGAGCAGCATTCTGCGCAGAAACTGCAAAAGCGAACATAGCTGTTACGGCCAATACAACTAATTTTTTCATTGTTTTTTGATTTTGATTTGGGTTAATAATTAATTATTGTGGTGCAATGGTACAGTTAATTTTATGAAGTCAAAATGAAAATGGAAAACAATTGGATGCTAACGATGCCTGTAGCGGATCACTTTTACCTTTTCGAGGGTGATCAATCCTTCCCGGACAACCTCATCAGGAAACGGAAGAGGCAGGTTGATATTCTCTTCACTATCAACCAACTCAATAACGACAGGCAAATCTTCTGATAACTCGAGAAGTTAGGAGGTATGAATCCGGCTTCCCGCTCCATAACCCATGATTCCCTTCGTAACAGTTATACCTGCGAGGATGAGTTCCTGCGCTTTCAGAACAATAGTTTCAAACGTTGCCTTTCCATGGTATTGATCCGATTCCCCGATAAAAATTCTGAGTGAATAACCTTCGGCCGGTAGTTTCATAGTTGTTTTATTTTATTGATCCCATCATGATGCGGGAAATGAACAATCCTCCGAAAGCAAGAGCAATTCCAAGGAGGTTACTCACCAGCACATTGATAATCGCATACCTGATTTCACCCGCGCGGACCAGGTTTAAAGTCTCTAATGAAAAGGACGAAAAAGTCGTGTAACCTCCAAGCAAACCGATAAATAAAAATGTACGGAGATTGGGTGCAATGAGATTGGCTTCATTCAAACCGGCAAGGAACCCGATGATCAGTGAACCGGTGAGATTCACCACCAATGTTCCCCATGGAAAAATGGCGGCCTGAAAAAACTGGTACGTATTTGTGGAAACAAGATACCGGAGAACCGTTCCTATTGCTCCACCAAGTCCGAGTAAAATGTAACGGATCATTCCTTTAATTTAAGCACGAGGCTGCCTGATCAGAACTTATATCCAAGCCCGACACCAATTACCTCTTTGAATTGCGTGCGCCGGATGATGTTATGATCATATATGAGTTGCGTTGCTACCGTAGCTGTAATCAGCTTGTTTACTTTCAGGGTAAAACCTGTTTCCCAGTTTACATCGATGTTGGTCTGGTTGTTTTTGTCTTTGTCGGTGTAATTATCAAACAACTCCAGTTTGGTGGAAAGGGTGACGTTTTGCATGATCTCCTTTTTGAATTTCATATTCAGGTAAGCTCCGAATTCTGCTTTCACATTTTTGCCGGTACCTTTTTGCATGGTTCCCGATGCATCCCTGGTTGCAGGCTCCACACCGTACGCTCCAAAATCAGCAAGGGTTTGATCGGTTACAATGGTGTATCGGCCCGTGGCGGGAGAAATGAATACTTCGAAATAATCCACCGGTTTATAGTTCACACCAAGTGCAATGGTGATGTATCCCGGGGCGAGGAACTTTGAAACGACCGTAGAGTCATCCGGATATTTATATCCTTTGGTGATTTGACTTTTCAGGTTCACCAAGGCACTGTAATACCACTTTCCTTTCATCAGCCTTCCGTATTTGGTAGTGAAATCAATCCTGTCATCATTTTTTCTGAATGGTGTTGCGCCGGATTTTAAAAGGGCATAGGCGAGTTCAAGCGAATTGTCCCACGTCGTTTTTTCTTTGGCATAATTGGCAAAGAGGTTGGCATTGCCGGCAAGCGACAAAGAATTTTCTCCGCCTTGTGCCCATTGGTTCAGGCTGACTTGTGTAAAGTTAACATTCACGAAACCTCCCTTTTTCCAGGAAGTGTCTTTCGCAGCCTGCGAAAAAACTTGAGAGGATGAAACCAGTATGACCAACAGGATCAGGATTTTTTTCATAAGAATGAAGATTGATTTTTTTAATCCTGCAAATGTAATGGATTGCAGGAAATAATTTTGCTACTCTCCTGATTTGATTCACGATTCATTTATTACTATTGCGACTCATTCCCTTGAAATGAGACTGACCAGTCCTGGTTTCTTCTGCATCATTTTTCTTTCTTTTTTCCTTTGCTCTCATACGAAGGGACAGGAGAGAGAAAATTATGTTGACCAGTCGGCCATCGTCGCCAGGGTTCACTACGGATTCCTGCTCGCTCACCGCCCGCGTGTGGAACACCTCGTCAGGCATACTGCCGGATTCGAAATTTCCCTTTCGCGGCAACGCAATGGTGAAAAATTATGGGAGCAATATTATAAATATCCGCAGACAGGCTACTCATACATCTTCCTCGACTTTAACAACCCGGAGGTTTTAGGATATGCACACGGGTTGATGACGTTTATTAATTTCCCTTTTGTGAGAACCCATCACTTTCAGTTTTCCATGCGGCTTGCTTCCGGTTTGGGTTATGTGACTAAAAAATACGAGCGGGTGGAGAATTATAAAAACGATGTGATCGGATCACACCTGAATGCTGCCATCCAGATCAATTTTGAAACGCGGTACAGACTTTCTCAACGTTTATATTTCAATGCCAACATCGGGATCACCCATTTTTCGAATGGATCCTTCCGTACTCCAAACCTCGGCATCAACAACCCGGCTGTGAACAGCGGCTTTACATACCAGTTGCAGGATTCAAAAGAGTTCACCAGGAGCGCACATCCCGCACCTGGCAAAAGCCCCGAGGTCGACCTACTTTATGGAGCGGGTGTCAAGGAAAATTATCCTCCGACAGGAAGAAAATATTTTGCCCACACCATTTCTTCTACGGTGTTAAAACCGGTCAATCATAAAGTCAGGCTTGGTTTGGGGCTGGATGTATTTTATGATCTTGGTTTGCTGAAAGCATTCGACAATGAAAATAAAAAGATCGACAGTGATTTTAAAATTATACGCAGCGGAATTCACTTCGATCACGAACTGATGGTCGGGAAATTATCCATTCTCTTCCAGATGGGAGCGTACTGGCTCGACCAATACAAAGGCGACGGAATATTTTATCACCGCATCGGTTTTAAATACCTGGTAAATAATCACCTGTTTTTAAACCTGTCACTGAAAACTCATTTTGCAAAAGCAGATTTTGTGGAATGTGGTTTCGGTTGGAAGTTTGGAAAAGTGAATGTAATGAAATCGACTACGGAATAATAAAAACACCAATGATCAGGCATCGCTCCATAGGTACATTCATTCTTTTCCTGATGATTTTTTTTACATCATGCGATAAAGATCATCTCTTCGATTGCCTGAAAAATACCGGCTCGATGACCAGTGAAAAAAGGAGTTCGGGAGAGTTCAACCGGATCGATGTGTACAACAACCCGGAAGTGATCATCGCACAGGATGTCGAAAACTCCATTACAGTCCAGGCCGGCGATCATGTGATTTCAGGAATCACGACGGAAATAAGCGGCGGTGTTCTGACGATCAGGAACGAAAACAAATGCAACTGGGTGAGGAGTTATGCAAAAACGATTGCTGTTTATGTGCATGTGAAAAATCTCCGCATCATCCACCATCACGGAAGTTCAACGATTTCTTCTGCCAATCAATTGCAAAGTACTGCGTTCGATCTGAATGTCTGGAATTCCGGCGACATCAACCTTTCCGTAAAAGCAGACAGTGTTTATTCGCGTCAGCATACAACGGTTGGTGATATCACGTTGTCGGGCGAAACGAAGTATTGTTTTTTATACAACAACGGAAACGGTTTCTCTTATCAGAGCAGCCTCGTTGCTGATGATGAAGTAATTGTTCAGCGGGGAACAGGCGATTGCATGGTGAACGTGAACCAGCAACTGAATGTCGAAATCCATGATTCCGGCAACGTGTATTATTCCGGCAACCCGCGGGTGACCAGTTCCATTACCGGTGTTGGAAGGTTGATTCATCAATAGATTTCTTCCGGAATCCCTTTCAAACTTTATCTTTGCCCATTCTTAATTAGTAATTCTTCATTCATAATTCCCAACAGTGCTTTCTCTCAACAACATCAGCTTCGAATTCGGAGGACGTTATCTTTACAAAGAGGCGACCTGGCAGATCAATCCCGGGGAAAAAATCGGGCTGATCGGCGCCAACGGTACCGGTAAATCAACGTTGCTCCGCATCATCAACGGCGAATATTCGCTGGAGAGCGGAAACATTTCCAGGCTGAAAAACCTTTCACTCGGTTTCCTCAACCAGGATTTACTCTCCTACGACAGCGAAAAAAATATCCTCGATGTCGCCATGGAAGCTTTCAGCGACCAACTGAAACTACATGAAGAGATTGAAGACATCCTTGCCAGGCTGGAACATGATCACAGTGAAGAACTGCTTCACCAGTTGCACGACAAGCAAACGGCTTATGAAGCTGCGGATGGCTACAATCTTCAATACAAGGCTGAACAATTACTGGAAGGACTTGGCTTTTCAACAACCGATCTGAAACGCCCGCTGACTACTTTTTCAGGAGGTTGGAGGATGCGCGTGATGCTGGCCAAGATCATGTTGCAGCAGCCTGACATCCTCATGCTCGATGAGCCAACGAATCACCTCGATCTTCCTTCCATCCTCTGGATTGAAAATTACCTGAGGGAATACAAAGGCACGGTGATCATCGTTTCGCATGACCGTTATTTCCTGGATAAAGTGATCGACCTTACGGCTGAAATCGCCAACCAGAAAATCACGCTCTACAAAGGAAATTACTCTTTCTACCTCGAAGAAAAATCTGTTCGTGATGAACTGCAACAGAACCAGTTTGAAAACCAGCAACAGTACATCAAAGAGCAGGAGAAACTGATTAACCGTTTCCGGGCCAAAGCGAGTAAGGCGAAGATGGCTCAGTCACGGATTAAAAAGCTGGATAAACTGGAACGCATTGAAGAAGTCGGATCTTCCAATGCAACCGTTAAAATCAAATTTGACATTGGCAAGCAACCGGGGAAAGTCATTGCCAAACTCGACATCAAAGAAAAGAGTTACGACAAACTGAAGATCTTTGAAAAGACGGAATGCGTGATCGAACGGGGAGATAAAATTGCATTGATCGGTGCGAATGGCCGTGGAAAATCAACGTTGCTCCGGATGATCAATGGAAGCGAACAGTTTGACGGCAAACTGGAGAGCGGGTACAATGTGATTACTTCCTTTTATGCACAGCACCAGCTCGAAAGCCTTAACCTGCAGAACGACATGATGCAGGAACTGCAGGACTTTGCACCGGCCGAAACGGATGTCAGGCTCAGAGCGGTTCTCGGTTCTTTTCTTTTTTCAGGCGATGATGTATTTAAAAAAATAAAAGTTCTCAGCGGCGGTGAGAAGTCAAGAGTTGCTTTGGCAAAAACCATTCTGAGCAAAGCCAATTTCCTCATTCTTGATGAGCCGACCAACCACCTCGACATGCAAACGGTGAACACGCTGATCCAGGTGTTGCAGGAATTTGAAGGAACATTCATCGTGGTATCGCACGACCGGTATTTCATCTCCCAGATTGCCAATAAAATCTGGTGGATCGAAAATCACCAACTCAAAGAATATCCCGGCGATTACGAAGAATACGAATATTCGCTTGAGCGAAAAGCAAAAACTCAGGCTGATAACCTGAAACAGCAGAAGAAAAAAGAAACGGAGAAGCCAAAGGAAAAAAAAGAATCACAACCTTCTGATGAACAGAGAAAACAAAAAAAGAAACTGCAAAACCGGTTCCAGTCGCTGGAGGAAAATGTGGCGAAACTGAAATCAGAAAAGAGTTCGCTGGAACACCAGCTTTCTCTTCCGGAAATTTATGAGAACCAGGCGAAGTTTGCAGCCATGCTGCTTCGCTTCAATGAAGTTGAAAAAAAAATTGAAGAAGCAAGCAAGGAATGGGAACAGGTCTTTGAACAGTTGTCGGGCATGGAATGATTTCTAATGATTGAATGATACTTCAGAATGGTACTTGCAAATAAATACCGCCCGTTTATTCAATCCCGGAATACAGCTCAGCGAAGACTTCTGTTTTTTACCCGTTTGATGGCTCTCGCGGAAATCCTGGTGATTGTCATTGTTGTTGCATTGCTGCTGGTTAATTTTGCTTTCGGAAAAACAACCGACACGCTTACAACTTCAGCTAATTCACAGGACTCAACGGATTATTTCAAAACAGATTTTCCCCGGTACGAAAATCACGTCTATGTTCCCAACATCAAAACGGTGCAGTTTCATCCGCTCACTGCCGGCGGCGAATTTTCTCCGCCGCTGATCAGCCTCCACAGCCACGACTTGCTGCAATTCAGTTTTGATGACCTCGATGGCGGAGTGAAATCCTACCAGTACCGTATCCTCCATTGTACGTACGACTGGAAGCCGTCGGATCTCCTGGAGAGCCAGTACCAAACCGGGTTCAGCAATATCGAAGTGGGCGATGCCCGGTTCTCCTTCAATACCATCCAGCAGTACACTCATTATAGTTTCAACTTTCCCGGTGAAAACCTGGCACCGCTGATCTCCGGAAATTTCCTGCTGGTTATTTTTTCAGATTACAACCCGGAAAAAATTGTCATCACGAGGCGGTTCATGGTCGTTGATCAAAAAGTTACCGTAGAGGCAAACGTTCACCGGGCCACCATCATCAGCGACCGGAAATCAAAACAGGAAGTTGATTTCAGTATCTTTTATCCTGACTATACCATCGATGATCCGTTCTCTGGTCTGAAGGTAGCGATTTATCAAAACGACAGGACCGACCAGGTGATCAGCAACCTGAAACCACAGTTCCTGAAGGACCATGAACTCATGTATGATTACGATGAAGGCAATGAGTTTGACGGCGGCAATGAGTTCAGATTTTTTGATACGCGATCATTGCGCACGCCGGCTGAACATACGGAGAAAATCACACGGGATTCTTCCGGGTATCACGTGTACCTTGTCACGGATGCCAGGCGGTCATCAGAAATTTATTCAAGTGGAAGGGATATCAACGGACAGTTCATTATTCAAACGGAAGAAGGCAAAACAAGGGAACTGGAATCCGATTATTGTCGTGTTCATTTCAGTTTGAATGCTGACGAACCGTATCCAAACGGTAACGTCTACGTTTTCGGTTCATTCACCGGTTGGAATTGTACTTCCGCCAACAAAATGCATTATGACGCAGCGTCCGGGAAATACGAGGCCACTCTTTTTTTAAAGCAAGGCTTTTACAATTATGAATATGTTTTCGTGGAAGACGGTTTATTCTCCGCCAATGAACAGGAAATAGAGGGGAATCATTCCGAGACTGAAAATGATTACATGATTTGTGTTTACAACAGGAGAAGCAACAGCCGGTATGATGAATTGATTGGTGTGAAGAAGTTGAATTCCGTGCTGCACTGATCTGAATTTACCAATGAAAATCTCCTTTCTTGTTTCAGTACAAGGATTTCTGAATTGCTTTTTCAAAAAAAAATCTGAACGATTTACTTTTTTTCAATGAACTGAATTTCCACTACGTTCACACTCTGTTTTTTTAAATTCGTCAAAATAATTTTCAATCCCGTAGTATGTCTTTTACTTTTCGGAATAATAAAAACCTAAAACCATTTCAATTATGATCACTCAGGTAACTTCAGGTATCAAAGTCAGCGTGGAGTCGTTTTATCGTCCTGATCAATCGAATCCACTGCTCAACCAGCATGTTTTTGCTTACCGGATCACTATCACAAACAATAGTGATTACACCGTTCAATTGAAAAGACGTCATTGGTTTATCATTGATTCATCTTCCACAAACCGCGAGGTAGAGGGAGAAGGTGTTGTGGGCGATTTGCCGATCATCGGTTCAGGAGAAAGTTTTCAGTATGTTTCAGGTTGCAATTTTGATTCGGAACTTGGAAAGATGTACGGAACCTACCTGCTCGAGCGACTGATCGACAAAAAACCTTTCTATGCGCGAATCCCCGAATTTATGTTAGTCGTTCCTTATAAACTAAATTGATCAATCAACAATCCCCAATAAGTGAAGTGAAAAAACCTCTGTCATGCAGAGGTTTTTTTTGTGCATGCATGGTTCCCTGGCTTCAACAAAAGGGGCGGCCTAATTGGTTTATCTTTTTTCAATCCAGCAACTGATCGGGTAATGATCAGAAAGTTTTTCATGAATGGTCCGGTAACCTGCTGATGTAAACTTCGGGTCATGCAATATGTAATCGATGCGGAACGAAGGGAAAGCTCCGGCATAGGTTTTTCCAGGGCCGGAACCGCTTTCACGAAAAGAATCTTCCAGTCCGTCGCAAATCCTTGAAAAAGTATAGGAGGAAGGAGTGTCGTTAAAATCTCCGCAGACAATAACGGGATAAGGACTTTCTTTGATGTGCTGATGCAATACTTCCACCTGCCTGGCGCGTTTGATGAATGCAGGTTTTAATCTTGAGAGGATGTTCAGGCTTTCTTTCACTTCATCCTGTTCCACGTCGCTGCCGAGGTTTTCAATGAACTTATAATCCTGTTGCCTGAAACGTATGCTTTCGAGGTGAGCGTTGTACACACGCACGGTATCGCTGCCAACGAGGACGTCAGAATAAATAAAAATATTTCCTCCGGTTGCCTGAAAATGAACAGCCTGTTTGCTGATGATGGGAAGTTTGCTGAACATGGCAATTCCCCAGTGATACGTTTCGCGTTGGGTGGTGGAGTATTCAATGTTGGAGTAGGCCGCAGGAATTATTTTCTTCAGCGTATCGTTGTTTTTAAATCCGCTTTTAATGCTGTCGTTCGTGTAATATTCCTGGAGGCAGAGAATGTCAGGAGATTCTTTGGAAAGAAAATCGAAAATTTTTTCCCTTGTTTCGGAATTGTGCATCCAGTTGTACAAATCAAACAGGCGAACATTAAAGGACATGACCTTGATCGGGAATGCACCTTCTTTTTTATGAACCGGTTCGGACGAAAAATAATGTATTTCGAAGATGTTAAATATCTTCCCGGCACCGCAAACGATGATGATCAGTGAGAGGATACTCTTTTTACTCCTGGCAGACATCCAGAAAAGAGCAAATAAAAAATTGATGAACAAAAGTGTCCCGTATCCTAAACCGAAAAAAGCCAGCCACCATATTTTTTCAGGGCTGATCGAGGAAGCAGCATACGAAAACAGGAGTGCGACAGCAGAGAGGATGTTCAGTCCGAACATCAGCCTGTGAAACCAGTTTTTTTTAATTTCCTTTTTTGTTTCCATTCGTAAGAAAGTTGAAAAAATAATTCATGAAATGAAAAATGATCATGGGTTACCGGGGAAGTGATCAGCCGCAACAGTTACTTCTCATTTTCTTTGCTGCTCCTGAACAGGAAGTCTCTTTCTTCTTTGGTGAGGCTTCCGTAACCCGACTTGCTGATTTTATCGAGGATTTCATCGGTGCGTTCCTGCCGTGCTTTTTTGTTGTGAAGAAAGGTATCATCATCCACCGTTCTTTTGTATTTCACTTTCATCCGGTGACGGGAAGAAGGCCTGGAGAGCGAGGAGATTTTATCCATGATCCTGTTAAACCAGGCTGCCAGGTCGATTCCTTTTTTCAATTGTTTGATGTAAACAAACCCGAACAAGGCGCCACCTAAATGTGCAATGTGCCCGCCGGCATTGTTGCCGCTGATGCTCAGCAAATCCAGCAGGATCGTGAACAATGCAATCATCCTTAACGGCACCCGGCCGATCAGGATTAATTGAACCGGATATTCGGGGAGTAACGTGGCTGCTGCAACGGTGATGGCCAGCACGCTGGCAGAAGCGCCCAGTGCAAATGCTCCGTCAACAGCATTGCTGAACAACGGGAACACATTGAATGAAACAATGTAAAGAATAGCCCCGCACAACCCGCCAAGAATGTAGGTGCTGAATAATTTTTTTGTACCAAGGTATTCCATCAGGATTTGTCCCATCCAGTATAGCCACAGCATGTTGAAGAGGATGTGTAAAAACTCCTCGTGCAAAAACATATACGTGATCAGTGTCCATGGATGATGCAACAGGTTGTCGAGGGAAGCCGGAACGGCAAGCCAGTACGTGACATTGAAATAATCGTCGAGCGGAACTTTAAAAAGCCACATCACGCTTTTGGTAATATTAACCAGAAGAAAAACCGCGATGTTTGCGATGAGCAGTTTCTGAAGCGTGTTGCTTTGCCTGAGTTGATGTTTGATGTCGCTGACGAATGACGAAGCCATGGTTAACTGAAATATTTATTTCTTCTCCTGTTTTGATTCCGCCAATACATGATCAGGATGAACCCGAACAGCAAGCCTCCCAGGTGAGCGAAGTGGGCGACATTATCGCCGGGAATGTTGGCAACACCGGAAAATAATTCGATCAAACCATATCCGATCACAAAGTACTTTGCCTTTACCGGGATCGCAAAGTAGAGGTATAGGAGTGTGTCCGGGAAAATCATTCCGAAGGCGAGCAGCAATCCGAAAACAGCGCCGGATGCACCGACTACCACAGGAGCATTCAGTAGATCAACTTTGAAACTTTGCATGTAATCCACACTCAGTTTCATCGCAGAGCCGTGATCGGTATTGATCAGTTCATTGAACTTTTGAGAAAATGAATTATAGTGATCAGCTATTTCAGAAGATTGAAAATTTCTGAAAATATCGGAGCTGCCTAACAATTGTAATTTTTCAAAAGTAGGATGAGCGATGTAATCATTGATAAAAGCCATTCCCGGCTGAAGTGTATAATACACCACCGCATAATGCGTGATGGCAGCTCCCAACCCGGTGAAAATATAATAAACCAGGAATTTTTTCGGTCCCCAGATGTTTTCTATCGCTCCTCCAAACATCCATAAGGCAAACATGTTGAAAAAAATATGCATGAAACTTCCATGCATGAACATATAGGTAATCAGCTGGTACGGATGGAATTTGTCAGAGCCGAAGTAATGAAGTCCGAGAATGTCAGCGAGGTCGATGTGTTGTCTTTCAAGGAGAATGGTAGCAAAGAAAAAAATCCCGTTGATGATCAGGAGATTCTTTACCACTTCAGGCAACCTGGATCCCGTAGGACTGTATTGTTGATAAGACATTTCGATGTTTCTTGATTCCTGCTTCTACTATCTAAAATCTACTATCCAACCAATCAAAAAAGTTTCCTGATTTCATCCATACCCATCATCACCACGGAGGCTTGCCCGTCAATTCCATGGAAAGGTTTCTCACAGGCAAACAATTCATCCACCAGGTTTTTCATTTCTTTCATCGATAAACTTTTCCCTTGTTTCATCGCTGTGTTTTTTGCCATCGAACGCGAAAGAATTTCATGATGATTCATCTGGTGCAATGAACGGCTGTTTTTATATTGTTCAAGCAATGAATCAACCAGCTTTTTTTCTGTTCCGGCTTCCAGTTCCGGAGGCGTGCCTTGCAGCACAAAGGTGTTGGCTCCGAACTCGCGAAGGTCAAGACCAATGGATCGCAGATCATCCATTATTTCTTTGACCAGGATGGCATCGCCGGAAGAAAATTCAATCGTCTGCGGGAACAGGCTCTGCTGGGCATGCCCGGCCTGGTTGGTAAGTTGCGACATGTAACGTTCATACAAAATACGTTCATGAGCAGCCTGCTGGTCAATCAGCATCAACCCTGACTTCACCTGGGTGACAATGTATTGCTGATGCAGCTGGAAAATAAAATGATCCGATTCCGATTTCAGCTCATCCTTCCAGGAAGGTTCCAGAAGAGGAGCGTCCGTTTCGGCCCTGGAAATTTCAACAACCCGTGTTTTGTTTTCCAGTCCTTCGTACAATTTATCCCAACCCGAAGCAGAAATTTTCTGTGACCCGGAAGTAAACGGGTTGAAGCCGGTATCCACTGTAACCGTTGGTTTCTGTGCAGGGGTGAAACGCATCGCATGCGGAAGATCAAAGCTGCGTTCCTGTTCAAAGTCGAGCGAAGGCGTAACACTGTATTGACCGAGCGATCTTTTAACCGCCGAACGAACGATGGAATAAATCGAACGTTCATCTTCAAATTTGATTTCTGTTTTCGTTGGATGGATGTTGATGTCAATCTTCGACGGATCCATGTCGATGTAAAGCCAGTACGAAGCGAAGCTGTCCTTCGGAAGAAGTTCTGCAAAGGCATTCTGAACGGCATGATGCAAATAAGCATCTTTGATAAACCGTGTGTTCACAAAAAAGAATTGTTCGCCGCGCGATTTTCTGGCGAACTCAGGCTTGCTCACAAAACCGGAAATATTGAGTAGCGTTGTTTCTTCTTTCACCGGAACCAACCGCTCATTGTAATTGGATCCGAAGAGGTTGATGATGCGCTGCCTCAGGTTGGAAACCGGCAACTTGAAAACTTCCAGCCCGTTCTGGTGAAGCGACATGGCAATGTCAGGATGCGCCAGCGCCACACGTTCAAATTCTTCGATGACATGCCGGGCTTCAACGGTATTCGATTTCAAAAAATTTCTTCGCGCCGGTACGTTGTAAAATAAATTTCTGACCGAGAAAGAAGTACCCGGGCTGCAACTCGCCGGCTGCTGAAGTTTTACTTCGGCGCCTTCCACCTGCAACAGTGTTCCGATTTCCTCGTCGTGTTTTCTTGATTTCATTTCCACTTGTGCGATGGCAGCGATGGAGGCAAGGGCTTCACCGCGAAATCCCATCGTACGGATACAGAAAAGATCATCAGCCGAACGGATCTTGGAGGTGGCATGGCGTTCAAAGCTCAGCCGCGCATCCGTTTCACTCATGCCGCTTCCGTTATCGATCACCTGGATCAGCGTTTTTCCGGAATCTTTAATGATGACCTGTATGCTGTTGCTTCCGGCATCCACGGCGTTTTCCAAAAGTTCTTTCACCGCAGAAGCAGGCCGTTGAATGACTTCCCCGGCAGCGATCTGGTTGGCGACAGAATCAGGTAAGAGTTGTATGATATCGGGCATGATGAACAGCAATGGCTAAGGTGGTAAAGATATTTATTTTAATGCAGGAATTGGTGATTTCACTGGCTGTTTATCAAGAAGAATTCAACAAAGAAAAAAGAAAGTCGGGTATTTTATCCATGGTTAATGGTTTCATTTTGAATGAATGAATGTGATCAGGAACCCGTTTGAGCCGCCTGTTGTTAATAGTTTGATAAAACCGGTTTCCTGTTTTGAAAAATGTTTTCTACTTTTCAATCAGTTTTTAAAAGGATGGAACATGGAAGAGCGAACACTCACCAAAGCAGAGGCAGGTTACCAGATGCTGCAGATTTTGTCGGCTGTCGACGGACATTTCAGCGCTGAAGAAGACATCATCATCAGGAAATTTTTGGTTGATTATGCACTCACTGACTACCAGATGGAAGAAGAAACGGAAGTGATCAGCGCCATTGAACCGGAAGATTACATTCTTTATTTTCATAAAGCCATGGATGATTACTACGAGGACTCGACACCGGAAGAACGCATCCGTTTCCTGGATTATGCAGTTCAGCTGGTGAAGGCAGATAACCGCATCACGAAAGAGGAAAATATTTTCCTGAATGAACTGTACGATGCATGGGCGCATGAAGACTGATATTGTTTTTTGAACACAGTTTTTATTCAATCTCCCGGATCAAAAATTTTACTGGGAACAAACCGGGCGATGTAATTTGAAATGACCACGTGAAAAAAATCTTGAATAAGAATAATAAATGGCTACCTTTGGGGCAGTCAATCATCCAACCCGAAAGAGTTGTAGAAACCCTTTTCGGGTTTTTTTGTTTGGGTTATAAAACGGAAAAATGAATCAGCCTTTCATTCCGGCTCTCTACTCAGTTATCGTTGGCAGCGGGAGTTACATTCCCACCCGCAAAATAATGAATGCTGATTTCAGGGACCATATATTTTACGACTCCGATGGAATTCAACTGACGAAATCCAGCGAAGAGATCATTCAAAAGTTCAGCGATATCACCGGCATCTTTGAACGCAGGTATGTCACTGATGATCTCGTTACTTCCGACATTGCTTTCCTTGCCGCGAAGCAAGCCATTGATTCCTCCGGTGTGGATAAAGAATCGTTCGATTACATCATCGTTGCGCATAATTTCGGCGACATCAAAGCAGACAATTTAAGAAGCGATATCGTACCTGCACTGGCATCGCGTGTCAAGAATAACCTGGGCATCACCAATCCTTTAACTGTTTGTTACGATCTTCCTTTCGGTTGTGCCGGGTGGCTGCAGGCGATGATCCAGTCGGATTTTTATATTCGTTCGGGCGCAGCAAAAAGAATACTCATCATCGGAGCTGAAACGTTATCACGCATCGCAGATCCGCATGACCGCGACAGCATGATTTACGCTGACGGAGCAGGGGCTGTGATTCTCGAAGCCCGTGAAAGTGAAACGCCGGTTGGCATACTGGCTCATCATACGCATACGTATGCCGGCGAGCAAACCTTTGTTCTCAGGATGGATAAGTCGAACAATCCAAACTACCAGGAGAACCATCTTTTCTTAAAGATGAAGGGACGCCAGTTGTATGAAGCTGCTCTGAAAATCGTTCCGCAGGTTGTAAAGGAAAGTCTTGAAAAAGCAAAAGTACCGATAGCCGATGTGGATAAAATATTAATTCACCAGGCCAATAAGAAAATGGTGGATTCGATCATCAAGCGTTTGCTCGATGAGTATGGAATCAAAAAGACTCCGGAATACATGCTGCCGATGACGATCTCATGGCTTGGCAACAGTTCGGTGGCTACACTGCCGACGTTGTATGACCTGGTGATCAATAATAAAATGGAAAACCAGGAGTTTAAAAAAGGAAGCGTCATCGTGTTTACTTCTGTCGGCGCCGGTGTGAATGTCAATTCCGTGGTTTACAGAATCCCGAAGTAATGATTCCGTTTCCGGTGCTGAACTAATCCTGCCGTTTACTTTTTCAGTTTGCTTTTAAAAACCTCCCTGAATTTTTCCACTTTAGGTTGTATCACAAAACGACAGTACGGGACGTTTCCGTTCTGGTCAAAATAATCCTGGTGATAATCTTCCGCTTTATAAAAAACAGTGAACGGGGAAATCTCTGTTACCACGGGATGGTCGTACGCTCCTGATTCATTCAGTTTCTTCTTGTATGCTTCCGCGAGTTGATGCTGGTTTTCGTTATGATAAAAAATAACGGAACGGTATTGAGTCCCCATATCACTTCCCTGCCTGTTGAGTTGTGTCGGATCATGAGATTTCCAGAATGCTTCGAGCATGTCGCTGTAAGAAAGTTTCGTCGTGTCGTACGTAACCTGGCAGACTTCAGCGTGACCGGTGGTTCCTGTACACACTTCTTTATACCCGGGATTCTTTACTGTGCCACCGGAGAAACCGGATGCAACGGAAACTACTCCGTCGAGTAACTGGAACTGCGCTTCCACGCACCAGAAACATTCATCCGTGTTCAGCACATCCATTCATCAATCAACAATTAACATAGTTTAACGAAGAATTTTTTTTTAATGGATTGATGAGAGTTTCAGGGAACATGCTCATACAAACAATGTTTCTGAAGAGGCTGATGCCAACCCGGAAATTATTCATGCATCATCAGTCCGTTTTGTCGACTGTAAAAATTCCGGTGGAAAGAATTTTAGTCTTATCGGCGTGGTCGGAGATTTCAATTTTATACGTTCCGGGTTTGAAAAAATTCATCGCGACGATTCCGCTCTTATCATTCTTCTTCAGTAGGTAGGTGAGTTCGTTGTTCCATTCATCCGTTCCTGAATCGGTTTTGTAAGCGATGAGTCTCAGGCGAAAACCTTTCTCATCGAGTTCACCGGTTCCGGTGGCATTGAAATAAAATAAAACCTGTGTTCCTTTGTCGTTGATTAATTTGAAATTGCTTTTTGCTGCAGCCGGTTTCGGCGCATCAAAACCAAAAGCCTTCTTGATGATGTTGTCGGTGATCGTGAGTGATAACGAGACCTGTGCATGAACAGTGCTCATGCAAAAGAGCAAAGTGATGCTGATGCAAATAATTTTAAAGGATGACTGAAGTGATTTCATATCGTGCCTGTCTGAATCCTGATTTTAAGAAGGAAAGATAAATGAAAGAAGCGATACAAAGCAAGTCAAAATGGATGAGCACCGTTTATCTTTTGATGAACAGGCTGAATAACTCAACACAACCATTCAAAAATCAGTTTTTCCACTCGCCGATGAACAGGTTGAGCGCATGGGCTTTTCCGCAATTCCTGTTCGACGACCAGATCAGTCTTTTTCCATCTCTTGAAAAAACCGGAAATGCATCAAAGGTCGGATCGTAGGTAACCTGCTCCAGTCCGGTTCCGTCGGTGTTGCACATCCACAGGTTGAAATGATATCCTTTGCTCACGTGGTTGCTGGAAAAAACAATTTTCTTTCCGTCGGATGTATAATAAGGCGCCCAGTTCGCGCCACCGAGATGCGTGATTTGTTTTAAGTCGGAGCCATCCACGTTGCAGGTATAGATTTCCATGTCGGTCGGCATCACGAGGTCTTTTTCCAAAAGGTCTTTGTAGATTTTTATTTCTTCATCCGTTTTCGGGCGCGAAGCGCGGAACACTAATTTTTTTCCGTCAGGTGAAAAGAAAGCGCCGCCGTCGTAACCGAGTTCAGTGGTGACCTGTCGTACATCGCTGCCGTCGATGTTCATCGTATAGAGGTCGAGGTCGCCGTTGCGGGTGGAAGTGAACACAATTTTATCGCCCTTCGGACTCACCGTTGCTTCGGCATCGTAGCCGGGCATGCTGGTGAGCTGGTTCACGATGTTGCCGTGGAGATCAGCGACAAAAATATCGAAGCTGTCGTAGATCGGCCACACGTATTTGTGATCTTCTCTGGGTGCGGGTTTCGGCGGACATTCACTTCCGGCGAGGTGAGTGGAAGCGTAGAGAATCGTGGTATCGCCAGGTAAAAAATAAGAACAGGTGGTGCGGCCGTTGCCGGTGCTGATGAGCGTAGGAGAAAAGGTATCGAACGAAGCATAATAGATCTGGTCGCAGGTGGTGTTCCATTTTTCGTTGGTGGCCTGGAAGACGACGCGTGTGTCATCAAAACTGAAATACGCTTCTGCATTGTCGCCGCCAAACGTAAGCTGTTTGATGTTCTTCAGGTGTTTTTCCATCGGGTAATGAACGGCGGAATCTTCTTCAACAGGTTTTTGGTTCGAGTGTTTGACTTTGGTCATGGCTCCGGCAACGAGGAAGACGGCGGGAAGCAGGAGGAGAGAAATTTTTTTCATAAAGGTCAGATGGAGAATTTTAGTCTGCAAAAGAAGGAAAAAAATCCGTTGCCTTTATCAGGTATTTGTCATTCAGCAACAATATTCAATTTTCATTATTCAATGAATTTGGGATTTCATCTACCTGATTTTTTAATGGGATTAACATTCATTCCTTAACAAATCGCCTTACTAATTTCTCTCTTTCAGTAAGCAGGCTCACAATATACAAGCCACAGGAAAAACTTAGCATGGATACATCTTTTGAATAGAACTCAGAATCTAACTTTCCGGTTTCCCGATGGATTACTTTTCCAAGCACATCACAAATTTGTAACTCATAGTTTTTTCCGAGCAAACCTTTCGCATTGATAAAGGCAGTTTGCCATGTTGGATGATAAAATGCAAAAAGTTCTTCTTTGCCTATTACTGGTAGCGTGCTGTTTACGGAAAGCACGGTATCGCAAAAACTATTTGTGTCAGGGCCTAATTCGTAATTCGGATTGTTGGGTAAGCCGACATAGGCACGATGACCACCTAAATAAAAACTGAAAGGTTGAAAATCACAAGCTGCTCCAAGACTGTCTGGTTGATTGATAACTGATATATTCATGTTCTCAGGGTAATAGGTGGTATCGCAGTACA
>JAPLDA010000108.1 GCA_026391945.1 Bacteroidota bacterium
AAACGGAACGGTGTTGATGGAAGACCATGCTGGTGTAGCGGCTGATCCGGCCTGGATGGATGTCCATCCTGCAGGTATTCCTCCGGCTACAGGATATTCGGCATCCTGGTTGATGTTTCCCGGATTTTGTCCGGCATTCACATAAGGCATGTAATAGTATTGTGCATTCACCGCCAATCCGAATGCTACAAACAAACTCATCAGAAGTAGTATTTTTTTCATTTTCGTTAATTGTTTTTTATGTGGTTGCTCTTAATTATTACTGATTTAAGGGTTGCAATGATAAACAAATAAACGTTATTATTGCATGAAAATAATCGTTAAATTTACCGATCCTAAAAAACTGCGTCATGAATAGAAAAATACTCAGTGTGCTGCTTGTGTTGCTGATGAAAATCAGTATTTCCAGTGCGCAGATCCATTTGGATTCAGCCAATGCTAACCTGCATATTGTGGGCGATCGTTTTACCTTGCAGCACGCAACGGTACAGGTCATCAACACCGGGATTACGAACCTGACTTCTGTTGTTGCTGAACGAAGCATTGTATCGCTTGCTCCCGGGCATCGGGCCTATTTCTGCTGGGGAGTTTTTTGCTACGATACGTTAACGAATCTTTCACCACATGCCCAGACGATCGTCGGCGGTGCTGCCAATGGAAGTTTTTTAGGTTACCTGAATCCTTACAACAGTGCCGGAACATCTGTTGTTGATTATTGTTTTTATGATAACACCGGTGCTTCCGATACACTTTGCCTGAGAATCACGTATGACATCACCACGGGAATTCACGATCCGCAGGGAAATTCTTTTTCACTATCCGCTGCATATCCGAATCCTTCCGACTGGATGACCAGTGTTACCTATAACCTGAACTCAGCAAAAGATGCACACCTGTGATTAAAGACACCCGGTTAACCGACAAACAAGGTGCGCTTATCATTAACACCTCCGATATGAGGCCTGGAATTTATTGTTATTCTTTATTGGTTGATGGAAAATCAGTTTCTTCGAAAAAACTGGTCGTCGCACATCATTGATTATCTGCATGATATTGCATCAAAAGCACCGGTCATCACTGGTGCTTTTTTTTATTTGTAGATTTGCTTCCTTTTAAAAAACAAGAATGAAAAAAAATAAAATAAACCAGGAAGCTTTGGATTATCATTCACAAGGCAGGCCGGGAAAAATTGAAGTTGTTCCAACCAAACCATACAGTTCCCAGCGCGACTTATCCCTCGCCTATTCTCCGGGAGTTGCAGAACCTTGTCTCCGGATTGCAGAAAACAAAGAAGACGTTTACAAATACACTGCGAAAGGAAACCTCGTAGCCGTTATTTCCAATGGCACAGCCGTTCTCGGATTGGGCAACATCGGCCCGGAAGCCGGTAAGCCGGTGATGGAAGGAAAAGGATTGCTTTTTAAAATCTTCGCCGACATCGATGTATTCGATATTGAAATCGACCAGACCAACGTGGATGATTTTGTGAAAACCGTGAAAGCGATTTCACCGACGTTTGGCGGAATCAACCTCGAAGACATCAAAGCGCCGGAGTGTTTTGAAATTGAAAAAAGATTAAAGGAAGAACTTACGATACCTGTCATGCATGATGATCAGCATGGAACAGCCATCATTTCAGCAGCCGCATTGCTGAATGCGTTGGAAGTCGCCGGGAAAAAAATTGAAAAAGTAAAAATCGTGATCAGCGGCGCCGGTGCTTCCGCCATCTCATGCGCAAAACTTTACCTGTCGCTGGGAGTGAAAAAAGAAAACATCGTCATGCTCGACAGCTCGGGAGTGATTACCACCGACCGGAAAGAACTTGATGAAAACAAAAAACTTTTTGCCACCACTGCAAAACTTCATACGCTGGAAGAGGCAATGAAAGGCGCCGATGTTTTCCTCGGCTTGTCGAAAGGAAATATCGTCAACCAGGCCATGGTAAAATCGATGGCGAAGAATGCGATCGTGTTTGCCCTCGCTAATCCTGATCCTGAAATTACGTATGATGATGCTGCCGCATCACGCAACGACATCATCATCGCCACCGGCCGTTCCGATTACCCGAACCAGGTAAACAATGTACTTGGTTTCCCTTTCATTTTCAGGGGAGCGTTGGATGTACGTGCCACACAGATCAACGAAGCCATGAAACTGGCTGCTGTACGCGCCATTGCTGAACTCGCCAAAGAACCTGTTCCTGAAATCGTGAACCTCGCTTACAATAAAAAGAATATTGCTTTCGGAAAAGATTACATCATCCCGAAGCCATTGGATCCGCGCCTCATCAGCACCGTTGCGCCTGCAGTGGCAAAAGCAGCCATCGATTCCGGTGTGGCCCAGGTAACGATTACCAACTGGAACGGGTATGTGGATGAACTGAACAAACGTCTCGGCCACGACAACAAACTGATCCGGGTAGTTACAAGCAAAGCAAAACAAAACCCTCAGCGAATTGTTTTTGCGGAAGCGGATACGTATAAAATCCTGAAAGCCGCGATGATTGTTCGCGATGAAGGAATTGCAAAACCCATTCTTCTCGGCAACCTGGCAAAAATTCAAAAGCTGATTGAGGAAAACAATCTTGACCTCGGTGATACACCGATGATTGATCCGAGGCTGGAAGATGAAAAGAGGCAAGAGTATGGTGAGATCTTTTTCCGGAAAAGAAAGCGCAGAGGTTATACACTGCATGAAGCGCGCAAGATCATGAACGAGCGGAATTATTACGGAGCCATGATGGTGGAAGCCGGTGAAGCCGACGCCATGATTTCAGGACTTACCCGTAAATATGCCGATACGATCAGGCCGGCGTTGCAGATCATCGGAACACAGGATGAAGTGAAAAAAGTGGCCGGCATGTACATCATGATCACCAAAAAAGGTCCGGTATTTTTTGCCGACACCACCATCAACGTAAATCCCACCGCCGAAGACCTCGTCGAGATCACCGTATTGACAGCGTGGGCGGTGCAGCAATTCAACATCAAACCACGCATCGCTTTGCTTTCATTCTCCAACTTCGGTGCGTCCGATGATGTGAGTGCGAAAAAAGTCCGTGATGCTGTTGCCATCCTTCACCAGAAATACCCGGGAATGATGGTGGACGGAGAAATGCAGGCGAACTTCGCTTTGAATCCACACCTGCTCAGTGATAATTTTCCGTTTTGTGAATTTGCCGGTGAAGGTGCCAACACACTGATCTTCCCGAACCTCGACGCCGGAAACATTGCTTATAAACTTTTGCAGGAAATGGGAGCCGCAGAAGCTATCGGACCGGTTCTGCTTGGTTTGAAAAAACCTGTTCACGTTTTACAACTCGGCAGTTCCGTGCGTGAAATCGTGAACATGGTTACCATCGCCGTAGTGGATGCACAAAGCAGGAAAGCAGGGAAACAATAATAATACTGCATCGATATTAAAATGAATTGAAACGGAGAAAGGGAGAATCGGAGCGTGTCTCCGATTCTCCCTTTCTCCGTTTCTGCGGTCATGATTCAGGTTTCTTTCTGTGAGAAAAGACAGCTCCGCCAACACTATCCCGGCTTGCACCGGTAACACTTTTTAAACAATTCACTTCACCACGCCAGCGAAGGACGCCAAGGAAAGCGAAGATCAACGCCTCTTTGTATTGAATAATTTTTTCTTCCGGGATAATCATTTGCGCAGAACACAGATCTTTCATGCGTTCAACAAGAAATAAGTTGTAAGTACCACCACCGGTTACAAGCATCCGGTTGTTATTTGCTGTTTGTGAACTACCGACTGTGGACTGACGGTTATTCCCATTCACCGCTTTCGAAACCTGGAGGGCTACATGTTCGCAAAAAGTTCTGAGTTTATCTTCTGTAGATGCCGGAGAAGAATCGATCAACGATAAAAAATCCCTTTCCACATCTTCCCTTCCAAGTGATTTTGGAAAATGCTTTTTATAAAATGGAAGATTGTTCAACTGATTCAGTAATGGTTCATTCACTTTTCCGCCTCTTGCCAACATCCCGTTTTCATCAAACGGTTTTCCTTTTTGCATGGCAAGATGATTCAGGATGATGTTGCACGGAGAAACATCAAAGGCAACACGTTCGCCGGAATGCTGAAATGAAATGTTCGCAATGCCGCCGAGGTTGAGGCAAAAATCATATTCGGGAAAAAGCAGTTGATCGCCGATTGGAACCAGCGGAGCGCCTTGTCCGCCGAGGGCTACATCTCCGCTTCTGAAATCACAAACAACGGGAAGTCCACAGGCAGCGCTGATGGCAGCCCCGTCGCCGATCTGTGAAGTGAATTTATTTTGTGGTTGATGAAAAATGGTATGACCATGCGAGGAAACAAAATCGGCAGTGATTTTATTTTTTTCTATAAATTCCTTTACCAATGTTCCAAGAAAATTTCCATACGCGGCATTTGTTCCGGCAAACGTTGCTGCATCCCTGGTGTGAAGGGTTGATAATTTTTCTCTCCACTCATTCTGGTAGTGAATGGTATCAGCGTTTCTTATTTCAAACTTCCATCCAGCATCTTCTTTAATAAAATGACAGAAAGCAAGATCAACACCATCCAGTGATGTACCCGACATGAGACCGATGACATTGTATTCCTGCATTTGAGTTTAGAAAGGTATGAAAACAAAAATGTCTCCCGAAAAAAAACAGGAGATGTTTTTTTAAGACGTGTCAGGACTCACCTGCACACGGGCTTCGTAGAAAGACCTGCCATACTTGCGAACAAGCAAGTGTTTCAAAGATTACCTATAATAATAATGTCCGCTCAAAAACTGAGCGGACATTATTCAAAAAATATTCTCTTAAAATTCTTTACTCCTCTCCTTCGAGATTCGAACTCTTCGTCTGCGAATACGGAACCGTTGGCGGAATGAAATCATCCTCTGCTCCAGATTTGCCGTAATCATACGGCCAACGGTACACCGTTGGAATTTCTCCCGGCCAGTTACCATGAACATGTTCAACAGGCGCCGTCCATTCGAGGGTATTCGACTTCCATGGATTCTGAACGGCTTTCTTGCCGCGGTACATGCTGTAGAAGAAATTGATCACGAAGATAAGCTGGGCAAATGCACCGAGACTGGCAAACACGCTGATCAGTGAGTTGATGTTGATGATGCCGCTGAATCCTTCATACGCCGTATTCGCATAATACCTTCTTGGAACTCCTGCAAGACCGATGAAATGCATCGGGAAAAAT
>JAPLDA010000101.1 GCA_026391945.1 Bacteroidota bacterium
CGTTTTAAAATAACAGTTGCCGAGGTTGTAATACACTTCCGCTGAAACCATCCCGGATTTGACAATGCTTTCATATAGTCTGGCAGCATTCTCATAGTCTGATTTCTGGTAATATTCTTTTGCCTTGTTGAAATCAGCCAGAGGATCGGCTTTCACGACAACGGATAGTCCGGTGAAAAGAAAAAACAAGAGAAACAGTTTTGAACGAGTCAGCATTTTAATTTTTTCAATGAATCAAATAGTTATGTTCAGTTTATGAATGGTAAACGATCAACTTTTAATTTCCACTTCCAGTTTTGAGATCACCTCAATTCCTTTCCTGTAAATTTCTTCATTGCTTCCTGTCATTCCGGGAGCGAACCGTGCATATTCGCAGGAGTCGATGGTTTCGTTGAATTGCGTAACCAGTTGTTCCGGAATATTTTTTGAGCGAAGCGATTCGGAAGCCGACTCTTTCGACAGTTCAGAAACAGGAATCTGCAGCTTATCACTGATGAATCCCCATAGCGCCCTGAACATTTCATCCAGAAATTTTTCCTTTTCATTTATAGTGAGAAACTTCTGAGCGGCTGCCAGTCTTTTCTTTGCTACTTTATTCGCACGCTGGCTCTTCAACAATCCTGTATTGCTTTGCATCTCCATGTAGCGTTTCCTGAATAGAAGCAACAGTACAAAGAGCAGGGCAGGTGCGGCCATCATGGAATAGAAGATCCCGGAACCGAAAATGGAATGTCCCACGGAAATAAATTCCGGATTGTTGGTTTTGATAAACCGAATGTCCTTGCCAAGCAACTGAACATCTGATTTGTTGACGCCAGTAACAGTGGTGGTGATCGTTTCATTTCCTTTACCAACTTTCACGATTAAGTCCTGTGAAGGAATGGTCTGGTATTGTTTCTTCTCCAGGTCATAAAACGTAAAACCGTTCACAGGAATTTTGAATTCCCCGGCATTGCGCGGGATGATGAGGTATTCAAAAGTTTTGCTTCCCGACACGCCTGCTGTGGTTGCAGAGATGTTGGAATTGATTTTCGGATCGTAGGTTTCAAACTCGGAAGGGAAATCAATCTTCGGAGCTTCGATCAGTTTCATGTTTCCCTTGCCGGTGACTTTTATCTTCAGCGTGACCGGTTCATGGGCTTTCGTTTCATTTTTATCGAGGTCAGCTTCCAGCGTAAATTTACCGACTGCACCGTTGAAAGTAGCCGGTGCATTAGGTGGCAGCGCCTTCACAGTGATTTTCACCGGCTCCGATTTCAACTGGATCTTTACATTCTGCCACTGGTTGAAATTGAAAAAAGGATCATTGAAAAACTGGCTGAACGGATCGTTCGAGCGTTGCTGGCGTTTCACCTGTACCTGCACAATCGCATCAGCTTCCATCGGATCGAGTTCAAGTGTGCCGGAACGTTGCGCGAACACGACAATTTTTTTTACATCGGCCACTTTGTAATTGGCCCCGTCGTAATTCTCCGTATGAAACTGCGCCTGCTGCTGCGCCGGGTTGATGTCCTGGCTCCAGAAACCATTCAATGACGGCGGTTTGGTGAGGCCGTAATTCGCAAGGCTTACACCGGCTTTCACAAATAGTTTGTAGGTCACCACAATGCCTTCGCCCTGGAACACATTCGATTTGTCGACCGTTGCTTTCAGGAAAATATTTTTTCCTCCGGAAACGGTGGCGTCACTGCCTTGCTGGCTGCCCTGTGGATTTCCCTGCTGTTGTTTGGCCGGCGCATTTCCTTTTACTACGGTGATGGTAACCTGGTTGGATGTAATTTTTTTTCCGCCGGCATCCATCGTTGCACTGCCGAACTTAAATGTTCCTTCTTTTACTGCCTGCAACACATACGTATAAGAAATGGTCTGGGAAACGCTTCCGTTCACGAACTGCATGCTCGTGGATTGATTCGGGCCCATCAACAGGTTGAAGTCGGTGAAAGGCGGAGCGTGAAAGTTGGATCCGTTTCCATTGAGCGTGAACGTTACTTCCACCTGTTCGCCAACGGCCAGCGTGGTTTGGGAAACAGTGGCAGTGAGTGTTGCATCAGCAGCAGAAACTGAAAAGTGCATCAGCAGGAAAAGCAAAGTTGCAATTCCCGTGAGCCGGTTCGAAAAAATATGTTTCATTGAATGATTCATGGATTCACGTTTCTCCCTGGCAAAATCTCTTTTTGTTTGTTCCACATTTCATTCGTCAGGCGGTGCTGTTCGCAAACACGATCATGCTCAAAGAAATCTTTTTCATAAACCATCCCGAGTTTTTTCAGCACCCGGATGGAGCGTATGTTGTCTTTTGCAGCGCGGCCGAGAATGGATTTTAATGCAAGCTGATCAAAACCATAACTGAGTGCTGCAACCGAAGATTCTGTCGCATATCCTTTGTCCCAGAATTTTTTCATCAGCCTGAAACCAAGATCCGTTTCATCCAGGTCTGCAAGATACTTGATTCCGCACCAACCGATGTATTCACCTGTCGCTTTTAAGGACATCGACCATCTTCCCATTTTGTATTTCGAATACTGATCGTAACCTGTTATTAAATCGATCACTTCCTGCCGGTTAGTGAATGACCGGTCGCCGGTATATTGAATCACGTCGGGATCGCTGTTGAGTTCCCACATGGCATCCACATCCTCCAATGAGAATTCCCTCATCACCAGCCTGTCTGTCTCTATCCTGAATGCCGCACTCATTAATTAAATCTTTTTTCTTTTTTCTTTTGACTTTTAACTTTTCTTTACTACCACGCCTTCTCAATCTGAATCTTCGTCGATTCCTTCCTGATCAGTTTCTTCTGCGTATTTTTCTCGTCGTTGTTGAGAGCCTGCAGGATTTTTTCAGCATCTTCTTTGGAAATGTTCTGCTTTTTCTGCCCAGCTTGTTTCTGATCTTCCTTATCCTGCTTCTGCTGGTCTTTGCCTTGCTGATCCTGCTTGTCTTTCTGATCCTTGCTTTGCTTGTCTTTTTGCTGCTGATCTTTTTTATCCTGGTTTTTGTCTTTGTTATTCTTGTCCTGCTTTTGCTGCTGCTGTTGCTGTTGTTGTTGCAACATCGACTGCGCATAAGCGAGGTTATAGCGTGTGTCGTTGTCCTTCGGGTTCAGCTTCAGAGAATTTTTATACGCCTCGATGCTTTCAGGATATTTTTTTGCCTGCATCAACGAATTACCAATGTTGTGAAGCGTTTTTGCTTTCTGATCGTCCGAAACATCTTTGTTTGAAAAAACGGATTGGTATTGCTGCGAAGCTTCATCAAATTTGCCTTCCTTGTAATATGCGTTTCCAAGATTGTAATTTCCCGGAATGGAATTTTTATTCATGCCCAGCGACTTTTTATAACTCACTTCCGCATCGCTGTATTTTTTATCCTGGTACATTTTATTTCCGTCGCGGATCAGTTTGCGTTCGGTATTTTGAGCAGTAGTGGTAAGGGTGAGAAGGAAGAGTATCGGTAAGAACCATGCAAAGCCGGCCGATGACATTCGTAAATTAAAAGTGGGCAGTAGGCAGTCGGCAGAATCTTGCCTCTTGCCTCTTGCATCTTGATTCTTGCCTCTTGCCTCTTGCCTCTTATTTCTACCTTCCATTTTCATTTCTTCTCCTCCCCGAATAAATTAAGTTTAGCGAGCAGTTTGCTTTTCCTGTTCGAGATCATGAATTCAATCAGCAAAAATAATAAACCGGCGCCGATGAAATACTGGAAACGGTCTTCGTATTCAGTGAACATTTTTGTTCCGAATGATTTCTTATCCATCCGGGTGACTTCATTCAGAATGGTATTCAAACCGTCGTCGCTGTTGGACGCACGGATGAATTGTCCTTTTCCTTCACCGGCAATTTTTTCCAGCGTCAATTGATCGAGTTTGGTGAGCACCGTATTGCCATCGTGGTCTTTCATAAAATCCACCTGTACGCCATTCCTGTAAACCGGTATGGGAGCGCCTTCCGGGGAGCCCATGCCGATGGTGTGAATGATCACTCCTTCTTCATTGGCTTTCTTTGCGGCTTCAATGGCATCGTCTTCATGATTCTCTCCATCCGTAATGATGATGAGCGCTTTGTGTTTGTTGTCCTTCCCGACAAAAGATTGCGTGGCAAGATCAATGGCGGCGCCGATGGCAGTTCCCTGTGTAGGAATCATGTCGCAGTCGATCGAAGTGAGGAATAATTTGGCCGCAGCAAAGTCGGTGGTGATGGGTAATTGAACATAAGCGTTACCGGCGAACACAATGATTCCGATCCTGTCGTTTTCGAGTTTATCGATCAGCCTTGATATGGCCTGCTTCGAACGTTCGAGCCGGCTTGGCTTGATGTCTTCCGCTTTCATGCTGTTGGAAACATCGAGAGCGATGATGATGTCGACACCTTCGCGTTTCACTTCTTCCAGTTTCGTTCCGATCTGCGGATTGGCAAGTCCAACCACGAGGAGTGAATAGGCCACCAGGAAAAGGACCAGTTTGAGAACAGGCTTGGCAGAAGAAACATCGGACGCCAGCTGCTTGTAAAGCACGGAGTCGCTGAACTTTTTTACCGATTTCTTTTTTGAATAAGTCATCAGTAAAAAAAGCACAACAGCAACCGGCACGAGTGCCAGCCAATACAAATAAGTCGGATGTGCGAAGCGAAACATTTTTAAGGCAATGATTTTAGCAACGTGTATTTCAAAATGACTTCAAGTCCGAGAAACAAAACAGCAAGTAGTATCAGCGGGTAAAATTCCTCTGACTTATGACGGAATTCCGTGACATCAATCCTGGTTTTTTCCATCTGGTCGATGTCAGAATAAATTTCTTTCAGCTTCGAGGTGCTCGTGGCGCGGAAATATTTTCCTCCCGTTCCCTGTGCAATTTGTTTTAAGATGTCTTCGTCAATCTGCACTTCCATGTTCTGGTACTGAATACCGAATGGAGTTTTCACCGGGTAAGGCGCCACGCCTTGCGTACCGATTCCCACCGTGTACACGCGGATGCCGAAGGTCTTTGCAATATCACCGGCTGTAACAGGAGCGATGGATCCGAGGTTGTTCACGCCATCGGTAAGAAGTATGATGACCTTGCTTTTTGCTTTGCTGCCGCGGATCCTGTTTACGGCCGTTGCAAGGCCTTCACCGATGGCTGTTCCGTCGATCAGCATCCCGCTTTGAATACCTTCGAAAAGATTTTTTAAAACAGCATGATCGGTTGTCATCGGGCATTGCGTGAAACTTTCGCCGCTGAAAACCACCAGCCCAATCCGGTCATTCGGACGACCGTCAATAAATTGATCAGCCACTTTTTTTGCTGCTTCAATCCGGTTTGGCTTCAGGTCTTCCGCCAGCATGCTGGAAGAAATGTCGAGCGCGATCACGATGTCAATTCCTTCCGTCGTCACATTTTGTCCGCTGGAACTCGACTGCGGACGTGCCAAAGCCACGATGATGGCGGCGATGGCAAACAGTTTCAGAATAAAAGGAACGAGCTGAATCCGCTGACGGAACGTTGGAACATAGCCGATGAAGTTATCGAAGGATGACAGCCGTACATCCGTTTTCTTTTTCCTGTTGTAAAAAATAGACGCGGCAACAAGAACAGGAATGAGAATCAGCAACCAGAGAAAATAAGGTTGGGCAAAGGTGATCCTTGACATCATGATGCGGCCTCCCTTTCTTTGAAGTCATCTGGAGTCACCGGTTTGGTGAGCATGATAAAATTATAAGCATGACTCAATGCCTGCTCATGCTCGGGAGCAATGGGTTGTGCCTTCGCGAATTTTACCATGTCGGCAAGCTGGAGAATGTATTTCAGTTTTTCTCTTGCTTCGTCGTTGATGATCGTTCCTTTGAGGTGATCAAGCGTTTCATCCGTAGTGTATTCCATGGCATTGACGGAAAAGCGATGTTCAATGTATGCACGGATGATGTCGGAAACATTGCTGTGATATTTTTTGATGAATCCCTGTTGCCAGAGTTTTTCATTCTCTGTATTCTTCAAAGCCTCCAATGCAATCTCATGCGCAGGCCGCGAAGGTTTCTTCGGTTTGATATCAACAACTTTCTTTTTTGTTTTCTTCAGCATGTAAACAATCAGAAGGATCAGTAAAATAACCAGGACTCCACCAAGGATGTATGGCAACGCTTCACGGAATGTAAACGGAACATCCAACGGTTGCTTGATGTCCTTGAATGCTTTGGTGGTATCAACAGGAATGGTTTTGACGGTGATGAGACTTGCTTCTGTCGAAAGACTGTCGGTGTCGTTCTTTCCTGCCTTCTGAAAAAAGAAAGTAATCGGTTCGATCACGTAGTAACCTGAATCGAAACTGGTGAGTACCAGTTTTTGCTGAAGCGTGCTGAGTTTCCCGTCAGCAGAAATCAACGTATCGATCTTGGAACGTTTTACAACTTCAAGATGGTGAATCGAATCAGGAACGGTGGGGAAGAAAATTTTTGTTCCGCCGGGAGCGGTGATGCAGAGGTTCATCCCGAACTGTTCACCGATGCGGATCTGGTTCGTGTCGGTCTTAGCAGACACTTTTACATCCTGGGCGGTTACGAAGGAATCAGGAATCAGGAATAAGGAATAAAGAAAGGCCAGGCATGCAATCTTTACGATAGCATGAACTTTCTTATTCACTAAATCCGAAATCCGAAATTTTAAATTCGTCATCATTTCTTTACTATTCAATCTTTACTATTCACTTTTCAATAACCAATCACTTTCTCCCTCTTTTCTTGAACAACTGCATCAGCGGCTGAACGTAGGATTGATCTGATCGAAGGATCGCTTTGTCAACACCGCTTTTTGCAAACACTTCTGTAAGTTCCTTCTGTCGCTGGTCCCAGCGTTTCTTATAATTCATTCTTACTCTCTGATCACTCGAATCAATGTGAATCACTTCACCGGTTTCCGCATGACGGAACCGCACCAGTCCGACATCAGGCAAATCGGTTTCACGTTCATCGTAAATCTGCAGCGCCACCATGTCGTGTTTCTTGTTGGCGAGTTTCAATGAATCTTCAAAATTCAGTTTTGCACTGGAGGCATTGTCGGCGAAATCAGAAATCAAAAAACAAATACTTCTCTTTTTGATTACATTGGTAAGGTACCTCAGTGCATTCCCGATATCCGTTTTTTTATTCTGTGGCTGAAACTCAATCAGCTCGCGGATGATTCTCAGGATATGTGATTTTCCTTTTTTCGGAGGAATGAATTTTTCAATCGTATCGGAAAAGAAAATGATTCCGATCTTATCGTTGTTCTGGATGGCAGAGAAGGAGAGGACGGCGCATAATTCGGTAACGAGGTCTTTCTTAAACTGAACCTTCGTTCCGAATTCCCCGGATGCGCTGACATCCACCAGCAGGATCACCGTGAGTTCGCGTTCTTCTTCAAATATTTTTACAAATGGATGGTTGAAACGGGCCGTCACATTCCAGTCGATGGCGCGGATGTCGTCGCCCGGCATGTATTCACGAACTTCGCTGAAAGCCATACCACGCCCCTTAAACGCGCTGTGATACTCTCCCGAAAAAATATGACTGGAGAGTCCGCGTGTTTTGATTTCGATCTTCCTGACTTTTTTTAGAAGCTCCTGGGTTTCCATTATAAATAATTACGAATTTCGGATTTTAAATTGCGGATCGCAGATTGGAAATAAATTCGAAATTTTGTCAATCTGAAATATTTTTATGGTACTTCAACCGTATTCAATATCTCGTTGATGATATTTTCCGCACTTACATTTTCCGCTTCCGCTTCGTACGTCAATCCGATTCTGTGTCGCAGCACATCGTGACAAACGGCACGAACATCTTCGGGAATCACATACCCTCTTCTCTTGATGAATGCATACGCCTTCGAAGCGAGAGCGAGGTTGATGCTGGCACGTGGCGAGCCTCCGTAACTGATTAGTTGAGTCAGCTTCGCGAGGTTGTAATCTTTCGGTGAACGCGTGGCAAACACAATGTCCACGATGTACTTTTCGATTTTCTCATCCATGTACACTTCGCGGGTGAGGTTTCTTGCTTTCACGATGTCTTCCGTTTTGATGATGGCATTCACGGAAGGGAACGTGCTGGCAATGTTTTCACGGATGATCAGCTTTTCTTCTTCCTTCGTCGGGTAACCGATTACGATCTTGAGCATGAAACGATCCACCTGTGCTTCCGGCAACGGGTACGTTCCTTCCTGTTCAATCGGGTTTTGTGTGGCGAGAACGAGAAAAGGTTCTTCCAGTTTGAATGTCTGTTCACCGATGGTCACTTGTTTTTCCTGCATGGCCTCGAGCAAAGCGCTCTGCACTTTCGCCGGTGCGCGGTTGATTTCATCGGCGAGGATGAAATTAGAAAAGATCGGTCCCTTGCGTACCGTGAACTCTTCCCGTTTCTGGTTGTAGATCATCGTACCGATTAAGTCGGCGGGAAGAAGATCGGGAGTGAACTGGATGCGGTTGAACTTCGCCTGCACGCTCATCGCAAGTGATTTGATGGCCAGCGTTTTTGCGAGGCCGGGAACACCTTCCAGCAATACGTGTCCGTTCGACAACAGTCCGATGAGCAGGCGTTCTACCATGTACTTCTGCCCGATAATTACCTTGCTCATCTCCATCATAAGCAGGTCGACAAAGGCGCTTTCACGCTGGATTCGTTCGTTGATTTCTTTAATGTCAGTCATCATCGTATGTGATTTAATAATTAAACTTCTGGTATAGATTTTCTCCGGCAAAGCGGCGAAATGTGTTCTTCAGACAAAACTATTGATCCATTCTCAACAGGTGGAAATATTTTTATAAAACAGAGTGCAAGTTTATCAAAAAAAAGATGAATCAAAAATGAATGAGTTCGTTAAAAAATGTTAAGAACGGTGTTCAAAGATGTCGCTTCGAAGGTCAAAGAAGTGATGGCTTATCGTCCGTGGTCATATCGTAAGAAAGTTGATTGGTTGATTGGCTCCTGTGCTTTCAGGTTTTTCGTGTGCTGTCAGGTTTTCCAACCTGGCAGATTTTTTTTGTTTCACGCAAAGTTCGCAAAGCCGCAAAGAAGGAAGGGAAGATGTTTATTCAATTTCCATTCTCAGCGCCCTCTGCTCCTCTGCGGACTCTGCGTGAAATATTTGAGTGCCAGGTTCGTGTGCTGTCATATTTTCCAACCTGACAGATTTTTTTTGTTTCACGCAAAGTTCGCAAAGCCGCAAAGAAGGAAGGGAAGATGTTTATTCAATTTCCATTCTCAGCGCCCTCTGCTCCTCTGCGGACTCTGCGTGAAATATTTGAGTGCCAGGTTCGTGTGCTGCGTTTTTACCTAATCAACCTAATCAACTTTCTTACGATAGTACCACATACGATCAAACCAATGATCTTTGACAAGAACCAACCACGATGAACTACCATTTACTACTTTTACCACCTGAACTAAAAAGGTGCGGTACTTTATCAAACTTTCTTTCA
Source organism: Bacteroidota bacterium (assembly GCA_026391945.1). Taxonomy (GTDB): domain Bacteria; phylum Bacteroidota; class Bacteroidia; order AKYH767-A; family 2013-40CM-41-45; genus JAPLDA01. Next base: position 9,426 of record JAPLDA010000101.1, read on the forward strand.
ACGGCAAAAATTATCATGGCTGGCAGGTACAGGAGAATGCTCATGCCGTGCAGGCTGAGTTGGATCAAGCACTTTCTGTTCTCCTGAAAGAACAAATCAATACGACAGGCTGCGGAAGAACGGATACAGGCGTGCATGCAAAAGTATTTTATGTTCACTTCGATACCGTTGCGTCTTTGGAGAAGAAGGAAGATTTCATTCATCACCTCAACTGCATGCTTCCGCATGACATCGCCATTCATGACCTCATCCAGGTGGCTGATGATGCGCATGCGCGGTTCGACGCCGTTTCCCGGACGTATGAATATTTTCTTTATCATGAAAAGGATCCGTTCCTGAAAGAGTCGGCCTACTTTTTTCCCTATCAATCCGATCTTGAAAAGATGAATCATGCCTGTTCAATACTGAAAGAGTATGATGATTTCAGTTGCTTCAGCAAAACAAGAACACAGGTGAAAACGAACATCTGTAAAATCAAGGACGCAAACTGGAGAAAAGAAAATAGTCAGACTATCTTTCGCATTTCCGCCGACCGTTTCCTCCGCAACATGGTACGTGCCATTGTCGGAACGATGCTGGAAATCGGCGAGCATAAAATTACCGAACAGGATTTCAGAAACATCATCGAAGGAAAGAGCAGGAGCGAGGCAGGTTTTTCAGTGCCGGCGCATGGATTGTATTTGGTGGATGTGAAGTACACTTTTTTGAAGGAGTAAGGATGGAATATTGAAGTATGAATAAAGCGTTAGATTTGAAAAATGAAAACTAAATTGATCACTCTGTGCACCTCTGCCGTGGTAACAATTTCTTTACTACGGACATGAAGAGCATGGAGAAATAAGGAGAAAAATAAAATTCATTACTTAATTCTCAAAATCCCAAACCTGTAAATCTGAAATTTCAGGAACTTCATTCGTACATTCGTAACGATTCGTAATTCGATGATCTAATAAGAACCATCCTATTCA
>JAPLDA010000113.1 GCA_026391945.1 Bacteroidota bacterium
AAGTTTTGTCGGTTTGCCGGGAGCCATCCTCGGTCTTGCTACCGAAGATGGCAGCGTCATTTATTTTGCAAAGAATGTAGAAGCTGTCAAACAGGAACTGAACAACCTTTTTCCCCCGAAGACAAAAGAAAAAATTTATTCTTCCGGTGAATTGAAATCAAAACTCGAAAAAGAATACGGCAAGGAGAAATGGGGAAAGGCGATGATCAGGAATGTGTTCGGGTATTGGTGATGACAGGGTCATTTTTTATTTTGTCAACCATTTTTTTATGACTACATTATAGTCATCCGGTTTGACAGCATTACAATCATTCCGGTTTGGTCATGCCACTCCTCTCCGACTCTCACCGAACCATCGTCCACATGGACCTCGATAGTTTCTTCGTTTCCGTTTCGCGGCTCATCAACCCGCTGCTGAACGGGAAACCCGTACTCGTAGGAGGCGGTGAACGCGGCGTAGTGGCCGCATGCAGCTACGAAGCCCGCGCCTTCGGAATCCATTCAGCCATGCCGATGAAAGTGGCCAGGCGCTTATGTCCCGAAGCCATCGTCATCCGCGGCGATTACGACGAATACAGCAAGCGGTCGGATGAAGTCATGCAGATCATCCGTGAAGATGCGCCCGTGTACGAACGTTCGAGCATCGATGAGTTTTACATCGACATCACCGGCATGGACCGTTTTTTCGGTTGTTACAAATGGGCCACGGAACTGCGGCATACCATCCGGAGAGAAACAGGATTGCCGATTTCCTTCGGCATGTCGCAGAATAAAACCGTCAGCAAAATCGCCACCGATGAAGCCAAGCCCGACAACCAGATGAAAATTGATTTCGGCGCAGAAAAAAATTTCCTCGCGCCGTTGTCGGTGAGAAAAATTCCGATGATCGGGGAGAAAACGTATCACCTGCTGCGGAACATGGGAATAGAAAAAGTATTCACGCTCCAGCAGATGCCGCCTGAACTGCTGCAAAACGTGCTGGGAGAAAACGGCATCGTGATCTGGAAAAAAGCCAACGGCATCGACCACTCTCCCGTTGAACCTTACAGCGAACGGAAAAGTATTTCCAGCGAAGAAACGTTCAACCAGGACACCATTGACGTGGTGATGCTGAAATCGCTGATGGTGAGGATGACGGAAAAGCTGGCGTTCCAGCTACGCAACGATGACAAACTCACCTCGTGCGTCACCGTGAAAATACGGTATTCGAATTTCGACACGCACACGATGCAGAGCCGCATTCCCTATACGTCGTCTGATCATACGCTGATCACACGCGTGAAAGAATTGTTTGATAAACTATACAGCAGGAGAATGCTCATCCGCCTCATTGGTGTGAAGTTCAGCCACCTCGTCGGCGGCGGGCAGCAGATTAATTTATTTGAAGATTCGGAACAACTGATCAACCTGTACCAGGCCATGGATAAAATGCGCAGGGTGTACGGAGCCCATGCCATCGAACGTGCCGTGGGAGGAACTCATTCGTTGCGGTCGTTCAATCCGTTCAACGGGATCGCCACGGCACAGGCGGGAACACTTCCGAAAGACCGTTCGGCATGCGAGTACCTGCTGGTGCTGAGTCCGCCGCCCGCCATCAAAAAAGAAGTGTGGGACATCAAAAAACAATTCCACCGGAAACACAACCACATCCGGGTTGCCCAATCAGCCCCGCATATTATGCTCGCCAATTTCTGGCTGAACAAACAATCCGAAGAGGCTGTGATCAGCGGTATGGAAGAAGTGGCAAAGCACCAGTCACCGGTGGAAGTGCGGCTGAAAAACTTCAGTCATTTCCAAACACATACTATTTATATTGATGTAGAAAATCCTTACGCCATCATCAGCTTAGTGAAATCGCTGAAAGAAAAATTGGGCCTGCACGGCAGCCAGTCTTTTTTCCCGATGAAACCTCACATGACCATTGCCAGTGGCCTCCGGGAAGAACAATTCAAAAAAGCCATCGTGGATTTTCAGCAGCATGAATTCCGTGCATCCTTCATTGCAGACAACATGTTGCTGATGAAAAAAGAAACCGGAGATGCCGGGTACCGGATCATCAAAGAATTTGATTTCTGTTCTTCAAAAGATATGGAGCCGGCTGCGAAATACGAATGGAACTACACCTGATATGTACCTGAACTGCCATACCTATTTCAGTTTCAAATTCGGAACCATGAGCCCGGAGCAGTTGCTGCAGGAAGCGCAGCGAAAAGACATTTCACGGCTGGCGCTGACGGATATCAACAACACATCAGGCATACTCGATTTTTTCCGGAAGGCCGGCGAATACAACATCAAACCGGTAGCCGGCATTGACTTCCGGAATGGTAGCCGGCAGCAATTCATCGGCATCGCAAAAAATCCGGATGGCTTCCGTGAACTGAACCGGTTCTTATCCGTTCACTTAAAAGAAAAAAAAGATTTTCATAACCGCGCTCCGCAATTCGATCATGCCTTTATCATCTACCCGTTCCACAACGCACACCGGGATCTGCGCGAAAATGAATTCATCGGGATCAAATTTTCCGATCTCAACAAACTGGTTTTTTCCGATATAAAATACCTGCGCAACAAAGTGGTCGTTCTTCAGCCCGTCACATTCCTCGAAAGAGATTACAGGGAAGTTCAAGGGAGAACAATCACGTTCACTCACCAGCACATCCACCATGCGCATCGTTTGTTACGGGCCATCGATCACAATACGTTGCTGAGTAAATTAGAGGAAGGCGAGGTGGCTGATAAAAATGAAATCATGCTGCCCGAAAAAAATCTCAGGAACCTTTTTGCTGACTATTCATTTGCTGTTGAAAATACGCGGCGAATCCTGGATGCATGTTCCATCGATTTCGGATTCGCGGAAAATAAAAATAAAAAATTCTTTTATGGAGGCATGGCGGAAGACAGGGAAAAACTGCTGGCAGAATGTGAGCGGGGCATGCAATACCGTTATCAAAACCCGGATGAAAAAGTAATGCAGCGTTTCAAAAAGGAAATCGACGTGATTACCCAAATGAATTTTACCGCCTATTTCCTGATCAACTGGGACATTGTAAAATATGCCCGGCACAGGAATTTTTTTTACGTGGGGCGCGGCAGCGGCGCCAACAGCATGGTGGCTTACCTGCTTCGCATCACCGATGTGGATCCGATCGATCTTGATTTATATTTTGAACGTTTCATTAATCCATCCCGGGAAAATCCTCCTGATTTTGACATTGATTTTTCCTCGAGCGAACGCCCTGATATCATCCGCTACATTTTCGACACGCATGGGGAAGATCATACTGCGCTATTGGCAACATACAGTACGTTACAGGAAAATTCAGTGGTGCGTGAACTCGGCAAAGTGTACGGGCTTCCGAAAAATGAAATCGATACTTTTCTCAGTGACCGGTTAGCCGGCGCAACCCCGGATACCATCACGAAAAAAATTTCGGCATACGGAGAATTTCTCAAAGACTTCCCTGGTCATCTCAGCATCCATGCAGGCGGCATACTCATTTCCGAAAAACCCATTCATTCTTATACGGCCACCACCCTTCCGCCGAAAGATTTCCCGCTTACGCAATTCAGCATGCTCGAAGCAGAGGATGTCGGGTTGTATAAATTCGACATTCTCGCTCAACGCGGGTTGGGAAAAATAAAAGATGCCGTGGAAATCATCAAACAAAACCGGCGTGTGAATATAGATATCCACGAGGTGAAACGGTTTAAAGAAGATGACGCGGTGAGAGAAAACCTGGGGACGGCAAACCTCATGGGTTGCTTTTATGTTGAGTCCCCCGCCATGCGGATGTTGTTAAAAAAACTGCATGCAAAAACATACCTCGACCTGGTGGCGGCAAGTTCTATCATCCGGCCGGGTGTGGCGCAGTCGGGGATGATGCGGGAATACATCCTGCGGTTTCATGATCCGAAACGCAGAACTTACCCGAATCAACTGATGGAGGAATTACTCCGTGAAACTTTCGGCGTGATGGTGTACCAGGAAGATGTGATCAAGGTAGCTCATCACTTTGCAAAACTTTCTCTGGCAGAATCGGATAAACTGAGGAGAGGCATGGGAGGCAAATACCGCGGGCGGCAGGAGTTTTGGGATGTGAAAGAAAAATTTTTTTCCAACTGCCGCGAACAGGGCTACGATGAAAAAATCATCAGCGATACCTGGATGCAGATGGAAAGTTTCGGGGGATATGCTTTTTCCAAAGGGCACAGTGCTTCGTATGCCGTGGAAAGTTACCAGTGCATGTTCCTGAAAACACATTACCCGCTGGAGTTCATGGTGGCCGTCATCAACAACGGTGGAGGGTTTTATGCCACGGAATTTTACGTACACGAAGCCCGTATGTTCGGCGGAAAAATTCATGCACCCGATATCAACAAAAGCACATACATGACTTCCATTGAGGGCTCTGATATTTACATCGGACTGAACCTCATCGCAGAGCTGGAGCGTCATACCGCCGATGTGATCCTCGAAGAACGGCAGCACAACGGAGATTTTTCTTCACTGGAAGATTTCATGAAACGTGTTTCCATCGCCGTGGAACAACTCCGCATCCTCATTCGCGTGGGTGCGTTTCGCTTCGACCGAAAACCGGGAACAGCAAGAACTAAAAAGCAATTGCTGTGGGACATTCATTCCATCATCGGCGCCGGAAAAAAAACGGAAGCGCGAAAAGAATTGTTCGAGGTGAGCCACACGCATTACCGGCTTCCTGAACTGCATCACGGAAAATTCGATGATGCTTTTGATGAAACGGAGATCCTCGGCTTCCCGTTGAGTTCGCCGTTTGAATTGCTGCTTTCATCTGAAGGTTCCTTCTGCAAAGGAGAAAGCGGGCTGAGGGCAGCCGATTTAAAAAATCATTGCGGAAAAATTATTTCGATAGCCGGTTATTCCGTCACGCGTAAACGCACGCGCACAAAAAAAGGAGAGGAGATGAGTTTCGGAACTTTTCTCGACCGCGACGGGCAATGGATCGACACCACACATTTTCCGGGCGTATTAAAACAATACCCGTTCAGGGGAAAGGGTTGTTACCTCATCACCGGGAAAGTGGTGGAAGAATTCGGGTTTTACAGTTTGGATGTAGCGGCCATGGAACGCCTGGATTCCCGGATGAGGTACGAGGAAGAAAAAAAACAAGTGTCGGAAGAACAGAAAGTATAAAGGAGAAAAAAGTTAAGCTTCCGGTATTTCAATCAGGTCGGAAAAATCCCCCAGCCGCCGGGCATTTACCGGTAGAAGGCTAAATTCCGGTGCTTAAATTATTTTCTTCCCGCCATAAAATCCTTCAGGTAAAACGGTTCAAAAAAAGCTACGTCTTCAAATTCTTTATTCCGGAATTTCTCTTCTGCCATTGAAATCATGGAAGAAGCGGAAGGAAAAACATCATCCACAAAAATGGCATTCGGATGATGAGCTAAAATGGTTTTGCATTTCTCCGCTCCGTCACCAAAGAAATAAATGACTTTTTCTTCATCATACAAAGCGCCATATATTTCCATTCTGCGTGCATCCATCATGGGGCAAAAAAGAGCGGCGTGCGGAACAGGAAGAACAATTTTTTTCAGGGCGTTTGCTGCCAGGGATTTCAACGAACTTACCGAAAGCAACGGCTTCTCCAGGGCATAACAGATGCCTTTGGCAGTAGAAAACCCGGTTTTCAAACCGGTATAGGATCTTGAGCCACTGTTCACAGCCACCACATACTGATCGGAAATATTTTCCCCGACATCTTTTAATCTCTTATGGGTATAATTCCCCGCTGCTTGCAGCGAGGGAAAAATAATTCCATACAAATACCCCGACCGCTCTGCGGCGGGGATGTTTATTACATCTGAAATGAAAAGCGAGATGTTCTCCGCATGTATAAATCCTTCGTTCTCAGTTCCGGTTTCGGGCCTGAAAGTTTTGTCGGTTTGCCGGGAGCCATCCTCGGTCTTGCTACCGAAGATGGCAGCGTCATTTATTTTGCAAAGAATGTAGAAGCTGTCAAACAGGAACTGAACAACCTTTTTCCCCCGAATGGGGAAAGGCGATGATCAGGAATGTGTTCGGGTATTGGTGAATTTATTTTCTTTTTTCGAAAAATACACCTACAAGGAACTCCTGCCTGTACTGTAAGCTGTAAGAATATAGAGGATCATAAACAATATGTGTATCGGCACGAAACTGTAAATATTTGAGAAAGACAAATGTAAACCGGTTTTGAAAATCAACAGTGACCTGATTTTTATTTATGCCGTTACTGAAAAATTGAGTTTTGTTAGTCCAAAAAACATTGTCATAAATATTTTTTGTTATACCACCCTGAACACTCATTCCATATTCACTGATGATAAAGTACTTTTCTGTACGTGCCAATTCTTTTTCTGTTGGCAACAAGGCATCATCGTATCTGGGACGCGAATTTACTTTAACCGTGGCAAAGGCAAAACTAACGAAACATCGTTGCCAGAAGTCATAGTTTAATCCATATGCAAGCATGAGTGTGGCAGGATTCAAAAAACCTCCCCTCCACTCTCTTGTAGCTTTTCCATCTCTATTTGTTTTATATCTCCATGTATCAGCAAACTGCGATTTCAAAATAATGCTATATGAATGTGTAAATTTCTTTGACGAATAATCAGTCCACTGTACGTAGACATTTAAGTTGTCAGAGTTTTTGTACCATGTGGAATCTACGAATTTCAAAAATCCCAATTCCCCTCTAAACTGATAAAGTTGTTTGAACTTTGAAATTGTCGTTTTGCGTGTGTAATCCATGTTTCCGATAAATGAATAATTTTTGTAATCAACTGTTTGCCAATTTTTGTTTTCGGTAAAGCTGGTGGAAAATGCCACCAGGAGAGTCGAATAATTTTGAATTTTAAGATTTGGCTGATGGCTTGAGGTTGGAAAAGAATCTGATGTGGAGCCAACGTAATTAGAGATTGTTCGATCAATTGATTTCGCGAAAAAAAAATTTGAAATACTAGCGAGTATTAAAATCAAACACTTTTTTTCAATCATTGCTTTTCGTTTGTTTCCAGTAAGGAGTCAAGATTAAAATCACCAACACCACAATAAATTATTTTTTTTTGATCATTAAAAACTAAACTCATAGGATAGCCAAGGACTTCATCACGGCAATTTTTACAAAATTGATCTTTAAAGATTTTCTCTCTTTGATCATCATTAAATTTATAACCGTATTTTGTAACATCTAAAATGTAGGTTGGAAACAGTATTTTGTTTTTAAAGAGTAAATGTTTTATATTTATGGATCTTGTGTAATCATCAGCACTAATTAGAATGAAGTTAATAGTATTCTTTTGGTCTGACAATAACTTATTTATTGATGATAATTTCCTTACACATGGTCCGCAATATGATGCCCAAACATAAAACCACACAAAACTATTTGGAGAGTCGTATAAAATTTTAGCCGCGTTGCCACTATCAATAGATTGCAAAATAATTTGAGATGCCGAATCGATATTAGATGATGTGTGATTATTACTGCCATGTTCACCGGATGGATTAAAAGCTGCTGGCTTGTAAAAAGGTTTTTGGTCATCGCTCAAATTATTATAAGTCGGATTGATCACAATAAGTCCGCAAGAAGTGAGGATAAGAAGAATGGCTGATTGAAGACTAAAATTTATTTTCATTGTATTTAGGATATAATTCGTCCCATAGATTTTTCATTGCATAGGTTATCTATGGGACGAATTGGTTTATTTGATATCAAAACTGACCGTGTAAGTGTTTTCACCTTTATTGATTGTATATTCTCCCTTTACTAAAGTAATCTCACCTGAATTCAACGCATCGGTAATTTCGGATTTTAAAGTAAGATCGTCTTCCAATCCCCCTGTTGACTCGCTAGCAAAATCTGTTTTTAGTTCCTCGCTCATCGAATTGGCATCGAACTCCACAATAAAATTATTACCTTCTATGCGAGCATTTCCGCTAGCCATTCTTTCCATCGGTACATCCCCTCCCGTATCAAAGGCGCAATTACATATTTTATTAGTACAACCACAAGGTCCACCACAGCGAAAACCAATACCATGTATACAATGCCTCACACGTCTTCCAATTGGCCAGCAAACACAAACAATAATATTTGAAGTAGGCTGAGAAGTACTAAGTGAGGTTTTCATTTCCTTTTTTGCAATTGAAAGGTTCTCCAAAGCTAATGCTGGTGAAAGGCAAAAACTAAAAAAAGAAAAGCCAATTACAATGTAAAGTAAACTGAATTTTAAATTTTTCATAGTGATAATTATTAGGTTTAAGATTTAAAGCAAGAATCGAGTTCTCATCCGTTTCTGCGTCCGGACTATATTAACGCTGGCTTAATGGGCTCTGCAACTTGCGGAGGTGTTCGGCCATTGTGGAATGTATCTGGCGAAAGCTCGCCTTCAACATTGTATCAGTACCCTTTTCTTTTTCATGACCATGCTTAAAAGATTTCCGGCAATGATACTTCTCATACAAACCTGCAGCAATAGAAGATATTCCAAATATTTTTAGAATATATTCTAACATTAATTAGAACTTGTTCTAATCCTATCTTTTAACCTAATATCTTTTCAAAGAACTCAACAACAGTTCAAAACTTTGTTCATAACTGCTACATACAAAGGGTAAAGAAAAAAAAAAAAAATGACTCATATTTGTTTTCTTAAAAAATATATTCGGACTATGAAAATAATATTCATCGTAGCGAATTTAGGTTCAAAAAAACTTCCCTGATGAAAGAATCTGCTATTACAATCGGCATTTACGATGAGAAAGAATTATTCGGAAACCTGATTTATTTTGTATTTGATCGCATGGATGGTATTCAGCCATGTCTGCGCTCCTCGAGTGAATATGAATTGTTTGCGAATCTAAAAATATTTTGTCCGCAAATATTTTTAATCAGTCTTCTTAAGGCAAAAGGCTATCATTGTGCTTTCATCAAAAAGATTAAGCAAGAATATCCCTTGCTTAAAATTATCGCTTATGTCTTTGGAATTGGACTCACACAGGAAAGTACATCTAAAATTATATGCTCGGGTGCTTCTGCCATATTAACGGATTCTCATTCTCTTGGTGAAATGGATAATGCGATTCGGGATGTCATGGAAAAGGATTTTCATCGTAATGACATTGTTAGCGATACGCTTTATAGTTATTACCGGTCAAATATGGCATCAAGACCATCGTTCGGCCAGGCCCCGACATTTAATGAACGCGAAATTCAATTGGTAGAACTTCGGAGAAGTGGTTTAACTGCAGAACAAATTGCGGAAAAAATGTGCCTGGGTAAAAAATCGATTGATATGGGTTTCTGTAACTTATACCGAAAATTTGATTGCCATAATTTTCATGAATTGATCGTGCAGTTTGATGCGGAAATGATTTAAATTATTTTCTTCCCCGCTGCAAATTCCTTCAGGTAGAACGGCTCAAACAAAGCCACGTTTTCAAAATCCTTGTTCCGGAATTTCTCTTCTGCCATTGAAATCATGGAAGAAGCGGAAGGAAAAACATCATCCACAAAAATGGCATTCGGATGATGAGCTAAAATGGTTTTGCATTTCTCCGCTCCGTCACCAAAGAAATAAATGACTTTTTCT
>JAPLDA010000079.1 GCA_026391945.1 Bacteroidota bacterium
TGGTTCAACCTGGCGTAACGTATCTTTCGGATTTCCAACGGGAATTTTTATTCCCAGTCCCAACGTGATTTCAACTTTTTTTGTCAGCGTTGATTTCTTAAACACATCATACCGCGGAAACAGGATGAGGTCGCCCCAGCCTTTCGTGGAAATTGTATCACGATTATTCAATCCAACCTGGGTTTTGTCGAAGTAATATCCCGACTCTACGGAAAAAGTGAAATCTGGTGACACACCATAACCCAACCTGAAATACTCATACTTGCTCGAATACCGGTCGAGAAAATTTTTATCAGGCGAATCACCGTTCAGGAATTTGGTGGTTGACACATATTGATAATTGGCATTGAGTTCCACCTGGTGTTCCTGCAAAACTCCCTGTGAGGCGCCACCGGCAATCGGGCAGCCGCCTCCGGCAGAGCAGCATTGTGCTTGTGCCATGACGGGGGTCCAAAGAGTAAGCAGAAATTGATGAAACAAAACAACCCGCAATCGTCATGCAGGTTGTTGATGTGTTGTGAACAGGGTAACCGGAAATTATTTTGATAAAATGAACTTCACCGATTGTGATATGGTTTCTGTATTCAGGCGAACGAAATAAATGCCGCCGGCGAAATCCTGCAAATTCATATCAGCATGGTAACTTCCTGCCGGCTGCTTCCCCATTTTTCTGGACTGAACAAGTTGTCCTGTTTCATTGATGATCTCGAGAACGGCATTAGCCTGACTGGCCAGTGAATAATTCACGTTTAACGTTTGTGAGTTAGCAACTGCTGAAAGCTGGAACGTACCGCCGCTGATTTCCTGTATGGCAGTAGCCGCCAATGCAGCATTGATAGCGGCTTGAAGATTAACAGCATTCCCTGCCGCTGCATTCAGTTCATTGAAATACTCATGTGCATTCGCACCCACTACGACCACATGCGGCATCCCGGTTCCTCCGTAATTCGTTTCAAGAATGTTGGTAGTGGAGAATGTTGTGCGGTTGGGGCCGATGTTGTTATTGTCAGCCCAGCCATTCAGCGTGGTGCAGGGCGTGTTCCCGGCATCATCAATTAAATAAAACAAAACGGTATCCGGATGAGAGGAAGAATAACTTTGGCAAACATTATAGGCTGTCAAGGAAGGCAAAATGCAAGTGGAGCATGGCATCACAAAGCACAATACGATTACTTTCCCGGTGCTTAATTCAGCATACAAATGATGCGAACCGGTTTCACAGTCGAGGGCGGTAAAATCGGGAGCAGTTTGAGAAAATGCTGCCGTGCTGAATAACACCGAGCAGAGCAAGGCGAGTAGTTTTTGGTTCATGACGTAAATATAGAAAAATAATTCCGATGAATTCTGCCGGCTGAATGATCGGTAGTGTCACATTTTGAATTACCGGAAACAGTCATCATTCGTACTGATTCGTATTCGTCAATATTTTAATCGCAGAAAGCATGAAGGAAATGATTTATTTTCCGAATGAAAAAAGTCAATTAAAAAACTACGAATTGGTAGTTCCCTTTCACAGTCCATCACCATAGAATGCCATTTGACCAAGATCATTTCCTGGTATGATTTTCTTCAGCGTTTTCAACAGGCGAACGGGGTAAGTTTGAGTTCTGTTTTTGAATTTTACCTGATGAAAAAAATTCTTCTGATTGAAGATGACCAGATCATGCGGGAAAATACGGCGGAGATGCTGGAGCTCGCAAGTTACAAAGTAATTACTGCTGAAGACGGAAAGAAAGGTGTTGCCTTAGCCAAAAAAGAAAATCCCGATTTGGTTATCTGCGATATTCAAATGCCGGAACTCGACGGTTATAGTGTATTATACCTTCTTGGAAAAAATCCGGACACGGCACGCATTCCTTTTATTTTCCTGACTTCCAAAAGCGAAAAAGAAGAAGTCAGGAAGGGGATGAGAATGGGAGCGGATGATTATTTATCCAAACCATTTGAAGAAATGGAGTTGCTCGCTTCCATTGAAACCCGGCTGAAGAAAAGTGAATATTATAAGTTCGGGATCGAAAACGATTTGGCCGGGTTGAACCAGCTCATTCATTCTACCCGCGACGAGGAAGAGCTGAAAAAACTTTCGGTCAACAAACGCATTCAGCGCTTCAAAAAAAAGGAAATGGTTTTCATGGAAGGTGATGAAGCCGGAAATATTATTTTTATTCATAAGGGAAAAATAAAAACATTTAAAAATACCAGCGAAGGAAAGGAACTCATCACCGGCGTTCATGGCAGCGGTGAATACATCGGAACGATCGACCTCGTTGAAAACAAAACCTACCGTGAATCAGCGATGACCATGGAGGATACCGAAATCCTGATGATTCCCAAACAGGATTTTTATTCGATGATTTATTCAAACCGCGACCTCGCTGTTCATTTCATTCACCTGTTGTCGAATAACATGTACGAGCTGGAGGAACGTTTGCTCACGATCGCGTACGATTCGGTGAGAAAGCGCGTTGCCGACGGGTTGCTTGCCGTTCAGAAAAAATTCACCTCCGGCCATTCCATGGAACCTTTTTTTATTTCAAGGGAAGACCTCGCCAGCATGGTTGGAATCGCTCATGAGACCATCAGCCGTACACTGCATGATTTCATTGATGAACACCTGATCGCAGTAAAGGACAAACAGATTGTCATCATGGATGAACAAAAGCTGAAGCACATGAAAAACTGATCTTGTTACAATCTGAAAAATTTAATTTTATAGCTCATTGTCCGGATCCGTATTAGGAATTTGGGTAAAAAAAATGCCAGGAATACAACAGTAAAAACTATATAAACCGGTATGAAGAAATACGTAATCCTCTTTGCAGCATGTTTGCTATTTCACTTATTTGAGTTGAAAGCACAACAGGTTTGGACACAAAAACTGGATCACCTGGGATCACCACGATTTGATTTTGCAGGGTTTAGTCTGAATGGGAAGGGATATATCGGAGGAGGCAGCTATGCAGGAGTTTTTAATTCCATCAGTGAATGGCAGGAATTTAACCCGCTAACAAACACGTGGAGTATCATCACGGCAATGCCCTATCCATTTACCAGGCTAACCGCTTTCGAAATTGGCGGGTTTGGATTTGTGGCCAATGGTGTAAACGATGCATTTTACAACTACGATACATTCAGGTACAACCAGGCCGGTAGTAATTGGGCAACGTTATCTTCTTTGTCTTATCCGAGATTATATGCTTCCTCTGCAGCCAACGGAGTAAAAGGATATATCATCGGCGGATATGATTTTATGGCAAGTCCGATGAATGATGCCTGGGAATATAATCCCGTACCTGATCTGTGGACACAGATTGATACGTTGCCCGCCGGCGCAGCCCGTTATAATTCGACAGCGTTTGCTGTGAGTGGGAATATTTTTGTTTTTGGTGGAACCAATGATGTCAGTTATTTGAACGACCTATGGAAATATGATACAATTAGCCATCACTGGTTACAAAAGACGTCGATGCCGGCAGCCGGAAGACAACTTTGTACTTCTTTTGTTTTGAATGATGAAGCCTACCTTGTAGGCGGAAACTCTTTCAGCGGCCCGAACCTTTATGAAGTCTGGAAATACAATGCGGCTGCTGACTCATGGGTTCAACTTGCAAATTTTCCCGGTATCCATGCTCCTTTTGGTGGAACGGCTTTTACCATAAATGGCAAAGGGTATATTGTTTCCGGAAATGGTACAAGTGAATGCTGGGAATTTGATGCGGGTACCACCGTCGTCACCGGCATCAATGATAAGTCGGGCGAAATAAAGATTAACCCCAATCCGGTGACAGATAGATCAGTTGTTTTATTGCCGCATGATCCGTCAACAATTTTAAGTGTAGAGTTCTATAACTGCTTTGGTCAAAAAATTAAATCAGTGAAAACCACCGGTACGAATTTAATGATTGAAAAAAATGATTATGTCCAGGGAGTATATTATTTAAGAGTACTCGGTACCAATTCCCAAGCCCGGATGCTGAAATTCATTGTTCAATAACGAACCATTCGTTTCTTCTTTTCCTTCCCGGGTTTTGCATTGAGTAAATGGAGTTCATGAATACCAAAGAAAATTTGGGATCATTTTATATGGAGTAATGGTATTGTTGGCGACAAAAATTCTCCGCACAGGCAAAGCTTGAATGTTTCCTGTGGTTTGGCGGATTATAAAACAACAGGAATGATTCGAATCAGATTCCGAATTCAATAGTGAATTCAGTTCCCTTTCCCAGTTGACTTTTCATCTGGATGGTTCCATGCAGTTTGTCGACGTACTGTTTCATGATGTGCAAACCAAGCCCGGTACCCTGTGACGTTCCGACATTGGAAGCCCTGAAAAATTTTTCAAACAACCGTTTCTGATCTTCTTCCGGGATGCCGATTCCTTCGTCTTTCACATTCAAAATAATTTTTCCGTTTTCGGATTTTGTGCGGATGTAAATACTG
>JAPLDA010000034.1 GCA_026391945.1 Bacteroidota bacterium
GCTGATGGATCGATACGTTAAAATTTAATTCGTACTGTTTTTTTTAGAACTGGCAATAATTTTATTGATGATTTTTGAAATGCTTTCCAGTTTTGGTAAAAGTGATTCGTCATGTGGGTAATGAGCTGCATATTTACAAAGCAACAACCAATAATTAGTTTCATCCATTTCTTTCGCAGCAACTTTAAATTTGTGAATGAAATCCTTTTTACTTTCGGCATTTTGTGCCTCCTGGGCATTTGCCCCGATACTCGTTCCGGCTTTTAGCAACTGGTTCGATACCACAAATTTCCTTTTTGATTCTAACATTTCACAGTAATTAATAATGTCCAGTGCAAATTCAAAAGTCAATTTTACAATAAGATTCTTTTCAATTAGTTCTTTTTTCATAAAAAGTGTTTTTAGAGTTAAAAAAATATAAAATTATTTTCAATGATCTCATCAGCTAATCATCACATCAACTCATCTGCTAATCACCCCTCATTCTCAAATTAGAAATTCCCACATCGGCTAATCTACTAATCATCACATCCTCAAATCAACTCATCAACGAATCAAAAATTCCGTTCCGGATTTTTTTCATCTTCTCCCGGCTGTTTGTATTTATCACAATCCAGTTCCACGGAAATCGGTGTGGATGGTTTTTCAAAATCACCTTTGAAAAGATTCAGCGTCTGATCAGCATATACTTTCTGCATGAACAAAGCCCAGATCGGCATGGCTGTTCGCGCTCCCTGTCCCTGTTCCAATGTTCTGAAATGCACAATCCTGTCTTCGCAACCCACCCAACATCCCGAAACAAGATTCGGTGTGAGTCCCATGAACCAGCCATCACTTTGATTTTGTGTGGTGCCGGTTTTTCCTGCAATCGGGTTTGTGAATTTATATTGTCCTCTTAACCTCGCTCCTGTACCGAACTGGATCACGCCCTGCAGTAGGTTTAACATGAGGTAAGCTGTTTCTTCGCTGATGGCTTCCACCTTCTTCGGAACAAAATCCTGGAGAACATTTCCGTTTTTGTCTTCGATGCGTGAAATGTAAATGGGTTCCGTCCACACGCCTTTGTTGGCAAACGTAGCATAAGCACCCACGAGTTCATACACCGATAAATCACAACTGCCGAGACAAATGGAAGGAACGGCATCAATCGGGCTGGTGATTCCCATCCTCCGCGCCATGTCGATCATCGCCTGCGGACCGAATTGTTTCATCAGGTACGCTGATAAACAATTCACCGATTCCGCTAACCCGTATTTTAAGGTCATCATGCCGCCGTATTTGCCATCGGCATTTACCGGTGTCCACGGCGGTTGAGGAGGAGGCATGTCAATCGTGATTTTCACATTTGGAACTTTATAGCAAGGAGAATATCCTTCCTGCATAGCCAGTGTATAAAGAAATGCTTTGAAGGTGGAACCAACCTGTCGCTTTCCTTCTTTCACATGATCGTATTTGAAATAACGGTAATCGAGTCCGCCAACCCATGCACGAACAAAACCGGTTTGCGGTTCCATCGACATGAAACCACTCTGCAGAATCTTCTTGTAATATTTGATGCTGTCGAGCGGAGTCATCATCGTATCAATGTCGCCTCTCCACGAGAAGATCGTCATCTTCACCTTCGTGTTGAAATTTTTTTCAATCTCTTTCGCCGTTCTTCCCGAATCTTTCAGTGTTGCATACCGTTCGGTTCGATGCATGGCATCGGTGATGATTTCTTTATGTTCCGCCCACGGCTCGCGGCCTTTCCAGTGAATGTTGAATGCTCTTTGTAATTCTGTGAGATGTTCGCGCATCGCTTCTTCCGCGTAACGCTGCATACGTGAATCGATCGTCGTGTAAATTCTTAATCCATCGGTGTATAAATTGTAAGCATGGCCGTCGGCTTTCCGGTGATCTTTGCACCACTGCAACATGTCTGCTCTTAACGATTCACGGAAATGTGTAGCGACGCCGTAGTTATGATCTTCCGATTGATAGTGAAGCTGAATGGGTAATGCTTTCAGTGAATCATGCTGGTGTTCGGTGATGAAATCGTATTTTCTTAATTGTGCTAAAACGGTGTTTCTTCTTTCCAACGAATTCTTCGGATGAAGCACGGGATTGTAACGTGTTGGAGCCTGCAGCATGCCAACGAGAATAGATGCTTCCTGCACATTTAGCATGTCAGGAGTTTTGTTGAAATAAGTTCTGCAGGCCGATTTGATTCCATACGCATTGCTGCTGAACTCAACGGTGTTCAGGTACATCGCCATGATTTCTTCCTTCGTATAATTCCGTTCGAGCCTGACAGCGATGATCCATTCCTGGAATTTCTGAATGATACGTTTCAGTTTGGTGTCGGGCTTTTCATGAAAAAGATTTTTGGCAAGCTGCTGTGTGATGGTGCTTCCGCCGCCGGCCGTTCCGGCTCTGAAAACGGCGCGCAACAATCCGCGCAGATCCACGCCGCTGTGTTCTTCGAAGCGGATGTCTTCCGTAGCCTTTAAAGCTTTCACCAGGTTGGGAGATAATTCATTGTAGTGAACATTGGTTCTGTTCTCCACGTAATATTTTCCAATCACAAGCTGGTCGCTGGAAACAATTTCAGACGCTAAATTAGATTTCGGGTTTTCAAGTTCTTCAAAAGAAGGCAATGGTTCGCCGATCCAGCCTTTCGATGCAATGAGAATAATCGACGACAAAGCAACAAACGGCAGGAGCACAATCAACCAGAAAAATACAAGGAGTTTTTTGTAACGCGGTTGTTCTTTCTTATTGCCCATAAAGAAAATGAAATCTGGTTAGGAACGGAGTAAAAGTAGTAAAATTTTACGCCGTTGGCGGAAGGAATAAGTAAAAAGGAATAAGGAATAAAGAGCCGAATATTCAATCTTTATTCCTTATTAGGTATTCCTTTTTTTCCGCCGATTACTTTTCCATCTTCAAAACGCCTTTGCTGTCTTTGGTTGCTTCGGTGGAGCGGAACGTTTCATCAGAGCTGACCACTTTGACACTCTTCACCGGCATCGGGTATTTCTCAACGACTTTGTCTTCTTCAAGAATGTCGTTCGACAAAGCTGATTTCAGTGTGTTGGAATACGACATGGGCGAAGGTGCATTTTCCCTCAGGCTTTTTGCCAGCGGTTCGGCTTCGGTTTTATCGGTGATGATGAGGATGTCCATGTTTTTCGTCTGCCAGTATTTTTTGATGGCGGTGTTCACATCTGCAACCGTAAGTTTTGCAAGGAGTTTGTCCATTTCCATGATGTAATCTTTTCTTCCGTAGAAATGAGAATCCATCAGGAAGCCCAGTTGCCTCTCGGGACTTTGAATATAGAGTTTCATGTAGCTGCGGAGAAAATCTCTCGTCAGTTCAAAACTCTCCGGCGTCATTCCTTTCTGAATGAGGTTGTCCATTTCTCTCAGCACCATGCGAAAAGCATAATGAGCATGCCCGATGCTGATGTCGCTGAGTTCAGGATATTGTCCTTTCAACCCTTTGGCAGTTTGAACGGGACGAATCCAGATGCTGAAATAATTGGATGAACGCGGAACGCCGGGAGCCGGCAGCATGTTGCCGCCGCCGTTTTCATACCATTCGATGTACGTGTAATCACCGTAATTCATCGAACGGGCTTCGCGGATTTTCTGATAGAGGCGTGAATACGATTTGCGGTGTTCTCCCATCCAGGAGTTGGCCACCATCAGCGCGGCGAAATCATCTTTTGCGCGTGTAATGTCGATCGGAAAACCGGCGAAGATGGCTGATCCGAGTGCGTTGTCTTTGGAAACAATTTCAACATTGATTCCGTCGGGCATCTTTGCTTTTGCAGGAGCCGGGATCACCGGTACAACCGGCGACAAAGCATTCATGTCTGATTTCATCTTCGCGAGGAAGTCAGGCGTGTAATCTCCTGCAATGCCAATGGTGATGTTGCTGCGCGAAAAGAAATTTTTGTAATGCGATTTTACATCTTCCAGGGTGATGGTTTTCAATCCCTGTGAAGTGCCTGAAACGAGGTGCTGGTAATTGGTTCCGCGGAACAGGAAATCTTCCAGCGCTTTCTTGCTGTACTCTTCATCGGAAGAGGCGCGGATCACCTGGTCGACATAATTCTGCTGGTTCGATTTCACACGGTCGAAATCATCCTGCGTAAACGACGGCGTCAGCATCAGCCCTTTGATGATCGGGTAAAACTGGCTGAGAAAAACTTTCGGAACTTCAAAGGTGAAAATAGAAACCTCTTTATCCGCCGATGCAGAATAAGAAGCCGACCAAGGATAAATTTTATCGGTGATCTGTGAATGGGTCAGCTCTTTCGTTCCGCCTTCGGTGATGAGTGAAGTGGTGAGTTCGGTGAGGCCTTCTTTTCCTTTTGGATCGCAGATGGAACCGTTGCGGAACATCAGTTTGATGACAATTTTATTCGACTTCGGCATTTTCAGTTCGATCACATCCTGAGCGTTTGCAGTGAGTGTTGCAAACAGTATTATTAGTGCAGATATTATTTTTGATTTCATTTCTTTTGTTTTTGTTTATAGTTCTTTGATGGTTACAACTTCAACAAATTTTTAATTCTTGACTCTTAATTCTTGGCTCTAAACTCATTTCACTCCCACTTCTGTTGCCGGTGAAATCGTTGCAACCGTGAGCGCCGTGCCGACAAAATATTTATTGGCAACGCGCACCAGGTCATCCACCGTTACCTTATCATACAAAGCATACAAACGGTTCAGCGATTCCGGATCACCGGTCAGCCAGGTGTAATGCGACAGCGACTCAGCAATGGAAGTCGGGTTGTCGATGTTCATCGCGAAACTGTATTTGAGATGTGATTTGGTGTCAGCCAAAACCTGTGCATCCGGTTTTTTTGTTTTTGCAGCTTCCAGTGTTTTCGTGATCTCATCTTTCACATACTGCATGTCTTCTGCTTTCACCAGAGAAGATCCGATGCTGAATAAATTCGGATCGCGCGTATCATAAGCGCCGCCTTGTATGAAGCGGACTTTCTGTTCATCTAGGACAAGCTTCTTATACAACTCACTTTTTTCAGAAAACAAAATGGAAGAAAGCACATCGAGAGCCGGCATGTCCATCGCTTTGTCATCGAAAGCCGGCCCTTTGTAATTCAAACTCAGGTAAGGCGGGAAGCCCGACTTCTGAATGTGTGTGTAGCGTGTTTCGGTTTGTGCGGGCTCCTGCGGAATACTGGAAACATAATTTCCATGTTGCCATTTGCCGAAATATTTTTCCGACAATGCTTCCACGCGTTCAGGAGTCACATCTCCGACGACGATGATGGTGGCATATTCCGGGCGGTAAAAACGTTTGAAGAACTCGATGGAATAATCATACTGGTTCGGCATGTCAACGATGTCTTTGAAATAACCCATCGTGGTGTGTGCGTATGTATGAGTTTTGAAAGCCGTCTCTGAAATTTTTTCATCCAGCTGGTTGTAAGGGCTGGCGGAATTTTTTGTGTACTCACCTTTCACGGCGCCGGCTTCCGTTTTGAAATCCTGCTGGGAATATTTGAGATTCTGAAAACGGTCGGATTCCACTTCGAACATGGTTTCCAGTTTGTCGGCGCTTCCCGTCATGTGGTACAGCGTACGGTCTTCGCTGGTGTTTGCATTGGCGGAGGCACCGGTGCTCTTCAGCACTTCGCTGTATTTTTCTTTTGAATATTTTTCTGTTCCGCGGAACATCATGTGTTCGAAGAAGTGAGCAAAGCCCGTATGTCCCGGTTCTATTTCATCACGCGAACCGGCACGGATCACGATGTAAAAGGCGGCGAGGCCGGGGCTGTCATAAGGAACAGTGACTACGTTGGCGCCATTCGCCAGTTTTTTCTGATGGATCGGGTAGGGAAGGATTTTTTCATCCGTGTTGTTCCCGGCAAAAGCATTACTCAACAGAAGAAATGCTGCTGTAATGAAAGTGATTATTTTTTTCATGTGCTGATTTGTTTGAATGAGGAGACGAAAATAGAATAATAATTCTATTTCACGAATGACCATAGTGTTAGTGGAAAGTTAAAGTAATACAGGGAAAATGGATGTTACTCCGCTCTCTCAATCCTCAGTCCTGCATCCATGATTTGCGGAAGCGGATTTACGCGCATGGCCTGCTGAAGCTCGAAACGATACGTTCCTGCTTGTGGAAAACGGAAATTCCGTTTAAATAAAATGCGGTTGTCCCAGATGTCGCCGGAACCATCACCCAGCCATTTGCCGTGATCATCTGCCAACGTAAGTTCAACGGTGTCGCGGGCTTCTTCTCCTTTTGGCGTATGCGTGGTCAGGAATAAATACAGGTTGCTGAACTGGTAACCGCCGGCATTGCGCACGTTGATGTAAATGGAATGCAGCGAAACCGTGTCTTTTATTTCCGCTTCGAGGCTGATGATGTTGTTCATCTCCCAGCGGTTTTCAGGAAGCTTGACATTTTTTTCAAACACGACTTTGCGATCGCAGGAACTTAAAAAAAATAAAAATGACAGGCCGAAAATCATCCACCTCGTCATGCAAAAAAAAGTTCTGATCATCTGGATGGTTTATGGTGTTGGAGTATCCGGACTCTTCGGTGGCTGCTGCCTTTGCGGACGGTTCCGGTTTGGCTGATTCTGTCCCTGCTGTTGCCCTCCGGGCTTCGGCTGCTGATTCGGATTTTGTTTTGGCGGTCCGGACTGTTGTTGCGGCGGCCTGTTCGGCTGCGGGTTTTGTCTTCCCTGCTGATTCTGATTTCTCTGTGGATTTCCCGGTGGTTTATTTTGTTGCGCCGGCCTGTTTGGCTGAGGTTGTTTTCCCTGTTGCGGCGTGCCGGGCTGCTGTGGCCTGCTTTGCTGCTGTCCTGCCGGCTGGTCCCCGCTTTTCTTTTTCTTCTTTTTTCTCTTCTTGCCTTTTTTGTCCATGCGGTCGATGCGATCCTGTCCGACTACATTTTCAAAATCAGGAGTGGTGTCAATTTCTTCTTCTTCGAAATCTTTTAAGTCAACGGGTTTTACCTGTTGCTTGTTCAGCGCAATGATTTCCTTCACACGATCCACGGATAATACTACCCAACTTCCATCGCCGCCTTCACCGGTATCACGTTTTTCTTTGTTTTCAACAAAATCGTAACCGTACCACATCAGCCGCTTGAAGATATCCGTTTTCCGGTGTGATGCTCTTCCTTTTTCCGATTCAATGACGATGTTTGTATTCGGAAAATCTTTGAGCGCATCCATGTAGCTGTCCAGTTCATAGTTGAGACAGCATTTTAATTTTCCGCACTGTCCGGCGAGTTTGGCCGGGTTGAGAGCGAGGTTCTGGTAACGTGCAGCACCGGTGGATACTGTTTTAAAGTCGGTGAGCCAGGTAGAACAACACAATTCTCTTCCGCAGGAACCGATTCCGCCGAGACGGCTGGCTTCCTGCCGCATGCCGATCTGCCGCATCTCTACGCGCACATGAAATTCATCGGCGAGTCTTTTGATCAGTTCACGGAAATCCACGCGATCATCAGCCGTATAATAGAATGTCGCTTTTTTTCCGTCGCCCTGGAATTCCACATCGCTGAGTTTCATGCTCAGCTTCAGGTTCAGGATGATGGCGCGTGTGCGGTTGAGGGTTGAGGTTTCAAGATTTTTTGCTTCGCACCATTTATCAATTTCATTTTGCTTGGCCTTGCGGTACAGCGTCCTGATCTGGTCGGAGTTTTCGGTAACTCCTTTTTTCTTCATTTGAAAACGCACCAGTTCACCGGCAAGGGAAACGACACCCACGTCATGTCCCGGCATGGCTTCCACGGCTACGGTATCGCCGGTACGAAGGCTGATGTTTTCTTTGTTCCTGAAAAATTCTTTCCGGCTGCCTTTGAAACGGACTTCCACCACATCGTAAGGAGCTTGCCCTGCCGGCAAGGTCATGTCGGTGAGCCAGTTGAAAACATTCAGTTTGTTACAGCTTCCCGTACCGCACGTTCCGTTGCCACGGCATCCGCCGGGCTTACCATCTTTTTCCGTACTGCAGGAACTGCATCCCATGGCTTGTGATTAATTGATTGAGTTAACTAAGTTATTCGGTGAGTTGGTGAACGAGTTATTCATTGATGTTTTCACCTTTCAGCGAACAAATATACAGATTCATCTCTCATTTTTTTTCAACGGTCTCCACTTCTCCCATTCTCCGTTTCCTCATTTAATATGCAGCAGCCTGTTCATGGTGAAAGAAAGATCGGCAAACAGGATTTTTGAATTGGCATTCCGCTCGAGGTGAAAATGTGCTTTGTTAAGTTCCTCTACGAATTCATCAGCATTGTTTTTATTGACGAAGGGAGCGAACCGACGGAAATCTTCCAGTTCTTTTCCATCCATCCTGATCATTGAATGATCGGCATAATTCATCACGATGCATTCGCGTGCAATGTGGAGAGCCGTCTGTAAAAACAATTTTTGTTTTTCACGCCCCGTCTTACTCATCGTTTCAGAGAATTCGGCGATGCCGGGCATGTTGAACTTCAAACAGGAACGCATCCAGCTGAGAAACAATTTTGCATCGTCTTCTTCTTCCGGGTCGTGATTCAGCAACAGCAATGCTTCGCGGTAATTGCCATCGGCGCGATGAACAATTTTTTTGGCAGCATCCGGAAGCAATTCATGTTTGTGTACCAGCCATGAACTCATCTCTTCATCGCTGATCCGGTTGATCTTGATGAGCTGCGTCCGCGAGGTGATGGTACTGATGATCTTCTCATGGTTTTCCGCGACCAGAATAAAAACAGTCTGATCCGGCGGCTCCTCGATGATCTTCAGCATTTTGTTAGCGGCAGAAATGTGAAGTTTTTCCGGAAACCAGAGGATGACAATCTTATATCCTGATTCCACACTTTTTAAACTCAGCCTCCGCAGGATGTCAGCGCTTTCCTCCACGGCAATACTTCCCTGCTTGTTTTCAATCTCGAGCGATTCGACCCAGTCGTTGAAATTCATGTACGGATTTTCGATGACGGCTTTTCTCCACTCAGTCACAAAATCGACACTCTTTGGTTTGGAAAATTTTTCTTTAGGCGCAACAGGATATGTAAACGTGACATCGGGATGAACCAGTTTTTTCATTTTGATGCATGCCGCGCAACTGCCGCAGGAATCGGCATCACCGGGATTCTCACAAACAAGATATTGCGCATAGGCAATCGCCATGGCAAGATTCCCTGAACCTTCCGGTCCGAGGAAAAGTTGCGCATGGCTTACACGGTTTTCTCTCGCAGAATGAATAAGCCTTTGCTTAACAGGCCCGTGCCCGATGACATCCTTGAATTGCATGACGGCAAATGTAGGGATTCAGATGATTTTTTATCGGGGACTTTTGCCCTCTGTCGAATTCCGTTACTTTTGCAGGCTTCAACAAAATATCCATGAACAACTATAAATTCGGTACCAAAGCCATCCATGCAGGACAGGAGCCTGATCCCGCCACAGGAGCCATCATGACTCCGATTTACCAGACTTCTACATACGTCCAGGAAAGTCCGGGCAAACACAAAGGATATGCGTATGCACGCGGAAAAAATCCGACGCGGATCGCTTTGGAAAAATGCATTGCCTCACTTGAAAACGCGAAACATGGTTTGTGTTTCAGCAGCGGCATGGGCGCCACGGATGCCATCATCAGGCTTCTTCGTCCCGGCGATGAAGTGATTGCTACCGATGATCTCTATGGCGGTTCGTACCGGATGTTTACCAAAATATTTGCACCGGCCGGAATCGTATTTCATTTTGCCGACATGCACGATATGGGAAGCGTGGAGAAACTCATCAACGCAAAAACCAAAATGCTCTGGGTTGAAACGCCGACCAACCCGACGATGAAAATCATCGACATCGTAAAAAGTGCTGCGGTCGCACGTGCGCATCAACTTCTGCTGGTGGTGGATAACACCTTCGCATCACCGTATCTTCAAAATCCTTTAGACCTCGGTGCCAACATCGTCGTGCATTCCGTCACGAAGTACATTGGCGGCCACTCCGACCTCGTGATGGGAGCCACCTGCACCAACGACGACGCCATCCAGGAACAACTTGCTTTCATTGCCAATTCCTGCGGAGCAGTTCCCGGCCCGATGGACAGCTTCCTTGCCTTGCGTGGCGTGAAAACGTTACACCTGCGGATGGAACGTCATTGCAGCAACGGCAAAGCCATTGCAAACTTTCTGAAACAGCATCCTAAAGTCGACAAAGTGTATTGGCCGGGATTTCCTGATCATCCGAATCATGACGTCGCCAAAAAACAAATGAAAGATTTCGGCGGGATGATTTCCTTTACGCTGAAAGGCAATTCCATGGAAGAGGCATTCCGCATGGCTTCCAGGACAAAAGTGTTTTCCCTTGCCGAATCATTGGGCGGTGTAGAATCGCTTATTGGCCATCCCGCATCCATGACGCATGCTTCCATTCCTAAGGAAATACGTGAAAAAGCCGGGGTGGTTGATTCGCTGCTTCGCCTCAGCGTAGGCGTGGAGGATATTGATGATTTGATTTCTGACCTGGATCAGGCCATTGGCTAATGTCAGGGCATTGTCAGTATTTTTTATTTCGCCTTCCTTTCATTTTCCTGACTAAAAAGAAGTATTATATTTACTGCCTCTATAAACCCCATTACTTTATCAACTGATGAAAAAAGGATACCTATTTATTCTTCCCCTCTTGTTGTTTTTTGCAACGGCTGTTAAAGCACAGGGAGGCAAACATTGTTTCACGGATGAAGTGTATCATGAACTTCTTCCCCAGCATCCAGAGTTTTTACAAAGGCAACAGG
Organism: Bacteroidota bacterium; assembly: GCA_026391945.1. Lineage (GTDB taxonomy): Bacteria > Bacteroidota > Bacteroidia > AKYH767-A > 2013-40CM-41-45 > JAPLDA01. Next base: position 10,780 of record JAPLDA010000034.1, read on the forward strand.
AAATGGAAGTGTTCACCCGGGACTTTATTCAAACCCATCACCTGCAGGGAGCGAAAACCACTTCAACCGTTTACATCATTCCCCTGGTGTTTCATGTGATTCATGAATACGGACCGGAGAATATCAGTGATGCACAGATCATTGATGCCGTGAACATCCTCAACCGTGATTACAGGAGATTGAATGCGGATACGACTCTCATCATTCCTGATTTCAAACAACTCGCCGCCGATGTGGAGATTGAATTCAGGCTCGCTACCATTGATCCGAACGGAAATTGTACGAATGGCATCGACCGCGTTGCATCTTTCAGAACACACATTGGTGACGACGGGGCCAAATTGAATCCGTGGCCGAATAATAAATACCTCAATATCTGGACAGTTGGTACATTCGGAAGTTCTCATGCTTCCGCGGCTGCTTATGCCTACAGGCCTCCTAATATTCCTACTTCAGCCGTGGATGGAGTAATTGCTTTATCAAATTATGTTGGCAGCATCGGAACCAGTAATACGACGAACGAACGTACGCTCACTCATGAAATCGGACACTGCCTTAATCTCTCGCATCCATGGGGTGATACCAATCAACCGGGCGTTGCCTGCGGTGATGATAATGTCGGTGATACTCCGGTTACCAAGGGATGGAGCATTTGTCCGAGTTCGAATTATGATGTATGCAACCCCGGCATCAACGAAAATTTTCAAAACTACATGGACTATTCTTACTGCGACCGCATGTTTACCTGGGGACAGAAAACACGGATGGTTGCTGCGTTGAGTTTTGTATCAGGTGTAGCCGACAGAAGCAATTTATGGAGCGCCGCCAACCTCATCGCTACCGGAACGGATGGTTCTGCTCCACAGGTTTGTGCGCCGGTTGCCGACTTCATGCCTGCACAGGATCATATCTGCAGCGGTGATTCAGTACAGTTTTTATCAAGAGCATTCAATACCGATACCTTTAATTATTCCTGGTCGTTTCCTTCAGGAAGTCCGGCATCGTCCACGGTTCAGAATCCGTATGTGACTTATTCGGCGCCGGGGCAGTACAATGTTACACTCACCGTTTATAATTCAGGCGGTACCGATTCCATCACCAAAACATCTGTTGTTTCAGTTTCAGGTTCACCGACATTCACACCAAATTATGTTGACGATTTTGAAACTGCTTCCACATTCCCGGGAACAGGATACCTCATCAATGATTATGGAAATACATGGCAGCGTGTTACCAATGCCGGGTATTCCGGAGTCGCAAGCATCAAGATGCAGAATTACAATTCGGCTCAGCGGGGCCTCGACGACAGTTGGGTTACGCCCGGTGTGAACATGTCAGGATACGGAACTCCCTCTTCGTTCACCTTCAGGCTGGCTTATGCAAGGAAGGACACGACCAAAACGGATGTGCTAAAAGTTTTCACGTCAACCAGCTGCGGCCGGTTCTGGACACAGCGGAAATCCTTATCCGGTGCCCAGCTGGCCACCACCAGTAATGTCAACTCTGCCTTTACACCAACGTCTGCAGCTCAGTGGGCTCTGATTTCTGTACCAATTTCAGGAACATCCAACAAGCCGGATGTCCGTGTGAAGTTCCAGTTTACCAGTGGAGGCGACAATAATTTATACATTGATGACATTAACCTGTCGGCTACGTCAACCGGAGTTGGAATGATGGAAACAGCGGCTTCGGAATTGAACTTCGATGTTTTCCCGAATCCGGCCGGCAGCGCATTCTCCATTGCATTTGAAATTCCAGGTAACGCCAGGACAGAAGTGAAAATCATGGATATGCTCGGAAGGGAAATCAGGAACGTCGTGAACGCGCCACTCACCGCCGGGTTTCACGAGTACAACATGAATGCAGAAGGATTCAGCAAAGGAATCTATCTCGTAAGCCTGAGAACAGCAGAATCGTACATTGTGAGGAAGCTGATTGTTGAATAAGATTTCAGGAACCCAATCATTCACACCATCGCCATGAACCTGTTTCAATTGAAGAGGGCTTTGTTGCCTGTTTTTTTTCTTGTTATATTTTCTGCGCAACTCCATGCACAGGAAAATCATTTTTGCTTTACATCGGAAATTTATCATCAGCGTCTTCTCGAACATCCTGAAATCATGAGGATGCGCAATGCTCTTGAAGAACACACTGGCCGCATGCAGGCAAAAGTTGCATCAGGCAACCACGTTTCCGGACAGGTGTACATCATTCCCATCCTGCATAATTACGGAACGGAAAACATTTCCGATGCACAGGTACTCGACCAGGTGAGGATTCTGAATGATGATTACCGGCTGAGAAGTTATGATACAGCGGCGATTGCTCCGGCGTTTAAACCGGTAGCCGCCGATTGTGAAATTGAATTCCGCCTGGCCACCATAGATCCCAACGGGAACTGCACCACGGGCATCGACCGGATTCCTTCCCTGCTCACGTACAACGCCGGTGATAATTCGAAACTGAATCCATGGCCCGACAATCAATACCTGAATGTTTGGGTGGTTTCTTCATTGGGTTGGTCGGGAGTTGCCGCTTACGCATATTACCCGGGAACAGCTCCTCCGGGAGCGGATGGCGTTATCATCCTTGCCAATTATGTTGGAAGCATCGGTCTCGGAAACCAAAGCAACTCGCGTGTACTCACCCATGAGATTGGGCATTGCCTGAATCTTGAACATGTGTGGGGTGATACCAATAACCCGGGTGTGGCCTGCGGCGACGACCTGGTTTCGGATACTCCCATTACACTTGGATGGACTATCTGCAACGTGAATGGAGCAACGTGCGGAAACGTTATTGATAACGTTCAGAATTACATGGAGTATTCTTTCTGCTGCAAGATGTTTACACAAGGACAGAAAACCAGGATGAGAGCGGCATTGACTTCTCCTGTCGGCGGGCGGAATAATTTATCGACTCCTGCCAATCTGGTTGCAACCGGCACCGATGGAACACCGGCGCAACTCTGCGCACCTGTTGCAGATTTCAAATCGGATATCAAAATATGTTGTGCCGGTTCCAGCGTTCAATTTACCGATCTGTCTTCTTTAGGCCACCCGACATCGTGGAACTGGAGTTTCCCCGGAGGATCACCGGCTTCTTCTGTTGATTCCATGCCTATTGTTCAGTACAATTCTCCTGGACTCTATAATGCATCGCTGACTTCCGGAAATGCTTCCGGTTCAAGTTCAAAAACTAAAAATACTTTTCTTCGTGTCAACGGTGGCCCGACGCAAATCATTCCTTTCATGGAGGGGTTTGAAACTTCGGGCAGTTTCCCGGGAGCCGATGGTTACGTGTTGAATCCTGACAGCGGAAATACCTGGCAGCGGGTCACCAATGCCGGCAGCACAGGAACAGCATCCATTAAAATAAATAATTACTCCGGAAATGCGAACGGTGAACTGGATGATTACGTCACCCCATCGTTTGACCTGAGCACATCCATTTCACTTACTCTCGATTTTCAACTGGCCTATGCACAACGGGACACAGCCATCAAAGATCAGTTGAATGTGATGGTGAGTACCAATTGCGGAAAGACATGGACGCAGAGGTATTCGAAATACGGCGCCGGGCTGGCCACGGCAAGCGCCCGGACTTCTTCGTTCACTCCCGGTGCATCCGACTGGCGGCAGGAACATGTGAACATCGGTCCTTATCACAACATGCCGAATGTGAGGTTTAAGTTTCAGAATAAAAGTGCCCGTGGAAACAACATCTACATTGATGACATCAACATCAATGGCATCGTTGCCGGCATTGATGAGACGGATGCCGCCGCGTCGTCGTTCCTGGTTTTTCCGAATCCTGCGCAGGGAAATTTTTCCGTGACCTTTGAACTGGAGAAAAATACAAAAGTAAACATAGAGATTGCCGATGCATTGGGAAGAAAAGTGAAAACTCTGGCGGGTTCAGAATTCCCGGCCGGCCATCACCGCATCGCAGTGGATAAAAAAATGGATGCCGGAATTTATTTCATTCAGCTGGAGAAAGGCGGCGAAATATTTACGAAGAAATTAGTGATCACGAAGGATTGATTTTTTTTCTCCGGGACAAACGTATTTGAACACCATCAATTCATCATTGTGAAAAATGTCTTGTATTGTTAAAGGAGTGTCAATCCATTTGAAACGGAGTTGGTTATTGTCCAGTAAAATTTCATGAAAGAGTGGGGAGTTTTTTTTCAGCAGGATAACACCATCCGGATGTTCTTTTATCAGTTGCCCGATTTTTTCCTTTTGAATTCCGGCTTCTTCCGATCCGAAAATGATAACGATATCATGAAGAGGCAACCGGGATTGCAGGGCCGTGTAATACGTGTTTTCCCAACTCCAGAAATCAAGGATAAGCCCGCTG
>JAPLDA010000068.1 GCA_026391945.1 Bacteroidota bacterium
TAGGCAAGAAGCGCATGCAATTTATCTTCTCCCTTATAAGCATCAATTAATCCCGGTTCGAATTCAGCCACCAGCACTTTGTTGATCAACTCCGGGCCGATGCTTTGAAACAAGCGAAGATCGGTTCCCTGCGAATCGGTTTTGAACCAATCGATCTTCGTGATGGACAATTCGCTGATCACACTGGGCAGGTCAATCGCTTTGATCCTCACTTTTTTTTCCACTTCAAACAATTCAGCGAAAGCATAATCATTCAACTTCTCGATATCCGGTTCCAGCATCGCTGAACAGTACGGCGAATGCGTGAGGTAAAAATCACTGGCCTCCGATTTTTTTTCAGCGACAATGCAATTGTACACATAGTGCTTCCTGAAATTTTTCGCCTCCTGCACCACGTATCCCATTTCGCGGTCGTCGGCATCAAACGAAATGCAAACGGAATACTTCGCTATCTTTTTCCACTTTGCATGCACTTCTCCGCTGGCACCGATATCAATCAGCACGGGCGGTTGCTGCTGAAACTCTTCTCTCGTTAGTATTTTGTCGATGATGTTCATAGTTCTCAATAATCGGGTACTAAAAAATCCGGCAGTGAATTTTACCGGCATTCAAACGGGGCAAATGTAATAAGATAAAGGCAGTTTTCATCTTCCAAAATGTTGTCGGCTCCGGAAATTGAATGTACGAATGTATCCGGTAAACCTAACGGGACATCTTATTCCCGTCCCGGCTGTGAATGGGTTTCCCGATGTTCTTATTGGCAAAAATATTCAACTGCAAATCCATTCCCTTATGTACCGCCGGTTTTTGCATCGGCCATTTCCGGAATGCCGGATTGTACACATAATACCTGAACCCGCCGGATTCAAGAACTGAAACAAGCTCCGACAGGTATTGTGTTCCGTCTGAATAATCATGGTATTCAACAAAAAGATTCTTCACTTTATACATTACCTCTTTGCAGTCAATCAACACATCGCGTTCCGATCCTTCAATATCCATTTTCAGCATGTCGATTTCCGGGTAGCTGTCAATGACCTCTTTCAGCCGTATCGCTTTCACCAGGACTTTTTTGGAAGATGAATGATACACAGAGCCACCATCGGCGCCTTCCGAACCAAATGACAAACTATCATTCTTATTCCAGACCGCACAGTTCACGGTTTTTACATTTTTGATTTCATTGTTCTGCATGTTCACGGTGAGGTAATTCATCACGTACGGATCGGCTTCATAGGCAATGATCTCGGCAGCCGGGTAATGAATGCTAAAAAACAAAGCACTCAGCCCGATGTTCGCACCGCAATCCAAAATGATTTTTTCGTCGCCGGAAAACTGAAACTCATAACACCGGTCCACAAAAATTTCTTTGTATTGCCAGAGGAAAGACACGACATCCGGCACATCAAAGTGGTAGCCGTTAAACGACACCGGGCAGACTTCATATCGTTGCCTCTTGCCATATTTAACCTGCAGCCAGACGAATGTTCTGAAGTATTTATCCGAGCGAAATGCGCGGCTGGTAAAAAGAAGAAAAATTATTTTGAAAAAATATTTAATGAAATGAAACATGTTGACTCAAAAAATTATTTTCATGAAAAGGTCAATCAGAGTATTCCTTCGAGGTACTTCTGCCTTCCCTTCAATTTAAGAATGTGATGCACATCTGATTTTTCAACGTATTGTTTTGCTTCCTGCTTATTCACATTTCCAGTAAGGATAGACAAAAATTCCTCTCCTTCCACTCCGCGCTCACACCGCCAGATGGTATAATCGGAGGATGCACTGTCTTCTTCCTTCAACATAATTTTGATCCGCGGCGAATCTTTTTCGATGCTGGATAAAATATCGGAGTTGATGACCTGCAGCCACGTCGACTTCTGTTCCTTGGTAAAATCCTCAAGTTGCATTTCCGCCTGCACAATTTTCTGGATGAACCCGATCATCCTGAATTCTTTCATCCATGCGGTGAACGAATGAACAGGATAATAATGGTAATGATTTTCCTTCAGGTTTTTGTTGTTATCAAATTCCACCTTGCCGAGCGCTTCTGACAAAAACAAACGCTGCACATTTTTATCTTCGCCTTTCAGCCATGCCAGTTCCCTTTTGTTTCCATCCGGGACAAAGAAAGAACTTTCGCCGTCGCGCCAGGAAAATTCCACTTCGTTGCTTTTCGTCAATAAGCGATTCCAGTTGTCGGCGTTGAAATAATGAATGCCGTGAAGGTACGCCTGCGTCAGTGCACCGGTAAAGGGAATGCAGTTCATCTCCGTATTCATCAGACCTTTCACCCGGTACGGATGATCAGGAAGACGATCTTTGATTTCAGTCTTGAAGCGTGATGCATTGATAAACGTTCCGGCGACTCCCTGCCGGTTCAGCAAATACAGCTGCTCGTTGGTAAGCATGAATTCCGGCGGAAGAAAATAGTTCACGAACTTTCCGAATTCCTTTTTGAGTGTTTTGGTTCCTGCATCGAGGTTCAGTAAAAATCCTTCTTTCGAACGAAGCAAAGCAATGTCGTGTGCAAACGGGCGAAGGATCACTTCAAACAGGTCACGGTGTTTGTTGATGAGATCAATCGCTTCGGGATTGTGCATCCTGATATCAGCGATGGTGGCACCGGTTATTCCAAGAGAAACTTTTTTCCCGGCTTTGATGTATGCTTTCAACCAATTGCAGAAATAAGAATCCGCTTTCCCCTTCAGCATCTTCAGCCACCATTTGGATGACAGGCAACTTGCATCAGCATTCAGGTTTACGATGTCGATGAGGTAGTTATTTTTTTTTGGCATATTTTATATTTAAAAGACGATTGGGCCGCCGACCATCCGACCATTGGCTCCAAACCATCGCCTGATGTTCCGTGGTCTAATCGTCTGTGGTCTAATGGTCTTCAATCACATCACACATGTACTAAACGCCGCATCAATCGCAACAAACTCTTTCCATATCGTTTCATCCACAGGAATTCCATCTGTGATTCGTTTTGCATACTTCTTTTTTTCAGGATCGCCGGCAACCATCACTTCTTCCTCGGTCACCTTCGGCAGCATCCTGATCCTGTCGGCCATGTCCTGCAGATTTTTCTTAAATGATTTCACATCGGTGAATTTGCTGATGTCCATCACCATGAAGAAATGAGAAATTTTTCTTGGCTCTTCAATCGGAGAATTGAACATCGGCAGCAAATCTTTGCTGATGATGCCACCGGTTAACACAGCGCATAAAATATCCACCATCATTCCCAGCCCGAAACCCTTGTAATCGCCCGACGGACGAAGGCTTCTCGCATCATGAGGATTGGTGACGGAATTTCCGCTTATATCAAACGCCCATTCTTCCGGAATGTTTTTATTCGCCACACGATAATTTTTGATCTTGTTCCACGACACGGTTGACGTAGCCATGTCGAGACAAAACGGTCCTTCTTTTTCCATCGGCGCCGTGAAACAGATCGGGTTGGTTCCGAAGAACGCTTCTTTGCTGCTGTGTGCTTTCACCAATGCATCGGCATTCGTGAACGACCAGCCGATGCAGTCCTGATCAGCCGCACGCAAAGCGAAATAGGCCGCCGCTCCGAAATGCGAAGAGTCAATCACGCCGATGGCCGACATGCCGGTCTTCTTTGCTTTCTCAATCGCATCATCGATGGCCACGGCTCCTGCATGATGTCCGAACCCATGATCAGCATTCATCATGGAGGCTGATGCAGCGGTGGAAGTGATTTTAAAATTTGGATTTTTATTGATCCTTCCTCCATCCACGGCGCGGCAATAATGAGGGAAGAGATGAATTCCATGCGAATCCACACCGCGGAGCGAAGTCTGTATCAGCGAATCGACACAATGATCCAGGGAAGCATCGTTCACTCCTTTGCTTTTCAAAACAGCTTTCATGGTGGCTGAAAGCGTGGCGTGGTTTATCGTTGGGCTCATGAATTTTTTCTTTTAGTTATGCAGATGATCGACGAGCAGACCATAAGACGAGGAGACCATTAGACGAAGAGACGATGAGAGTACCAACTCGTCTAATGGTCTATCGTCTAATCGTCCCCTTTCCCCACCTCTATCCATTCCGAATTATTCTTCATACTCTCATTCGCCGCTTCTACAACAGCGACCGAAGTGAGTGATTCCATGAATGAAGGTCGGTGTTTATTCAGTTCTGCAAGAGAAATTTTTCCTTGTTTCAGTTTCATGACGTCATGAATAAAGGTGGCGATGCTGGTAAAACCATATCCTCCGAATTTTAAATTTCCGTTTTCATCCGGAAGATAGTCAGAAAAATACGGATTGATCTGCTGGATGCCTGTGGCATCCGTCACTAATTCGATGCCGCGGTTTTTCTGATCACATTCAATTCTTCCTTTCGTTCCGATCACTTTGTATTTCTGGTCGCTCAGTGCGCTGCTGCAGTTCGGATCGATCCAGTTGGTGTTGAGAGAAGAAATAAATTTCTCCGATGCATCGTTTGGATTTTGCCATTCGATCAGTGCATGAACAGAATCATACGTATCAACACCTTGATTTTTCAGGATGCCGTCTGTTCCGTAGGCAACCAATCGTGCCGGACGGAAACCGGTGAGGAAATAAATGAGATCGACATAATGCACGCCGAGGTATTGGAAAATATTGGATTCACTGCTCCATCCCTTAAACGTCTTCATCGGGATATCGATGCGCTGGCTGTAATCAACGGTCACATAATTCAGCTTGCCGATTTTATTTTCTTCGATTGATTTCTTAATCCAGAGATTCGTTTCATCATACCGTTTGTGAAACTCCACGCAGGCAAATGTTTTATTTTTTTCGGCGAGTCTGACTAATTCATTTGCTTCGGCCAATGTCGGCGTCAGCGGTTTCACCATCAACGTTGGAATGCTTAAGCCGAGACAAATTTTTCCAACTGAAAAATGCAAATGATCCGGAACGGAAATGATGCAGGCATCGAATTTTTTTTCCGCCTGCAGCGCTGCAATCACCTGCTGCGAATCTTCTCCAAGACTTTTAAAAGAAACGTTCAACGACGATTTCAATAAACCGTTGATCCGTTCAGCGGCATCAGCTACGGTTTTCGAACTCGAAATCCTTTTGGAAACAACCACGACTTCTTCCACCGCCACCGCTTTTGAAATCTGCGCCAGTGAGGAAAGTATGGTTCCCGTTCCTGTGCCTTCGCGGCCGGTGACGTACATGCCGCTTCCGATGATGAGTACTTTCATAATTTCGATTCGTTAATTACCTATTAAATAAACAGACTAAAGAGTAGAGAATAAAGACTAAAGATAGATTCATTCATTATTCAAAATTCTTTCCCTGAATTTAAATATCATTCGTTGCAATTCATCGGTTTCTTTCATACAATTCTCCAGCAGCGTTTTGTTTCCATACCCTCTTCTTTCACATATTACCAATTGTGTTGCAAGTTCATAACAGGATCCAATAGAAGTCGTCAGGAATTCAGCAAAGTGAATGTCTGTCCTCTTACATGAACCCTCCGCAATATTGGAAGGAATAGAGCATGATGCCCTGTTCATTTGTGAAACCAGGTTGAATTTCTCAGTAGAAGGAAGATTTTTTGTGTATTCGAATATCAAATCCGTTAAATCAATTCCTTTCAACCAAATCTGCATATTTTTATAATTGTGAGCCATGGTGTTTTAGTAAATCATTAACGTAGCAAGCCTAACTCTCAACTCCCAATACAATCCTCCATCCCAACTCTCTATTCTCAACTCTCTATTCTCTACTCTCTATTCTCTACTCTCTATTCTCTACTCTCTATTCTCTACTCTCTATTCCTTCATATCTTCCCTCCGAACAACACCTCAGCAACTTTCAAATCCCTCGGAGAGTCAATGTCAATCACATCGTCGGGGTTCATGATGTACGGAAGAATCTTATCGCCGGTCATCGAATGTTTGTCGAAGATGGTGGACGGTTTGGTCACATCAATCACGCAATTGTAATAATACATTTTCGGAAGATCCTGCCGTCTTAATAAATACGGAACAGGATGTTCGTGTTTCATGATGGGATCCAAAAATCCTTTTTCGTCAATCCTGAAAATCCGGTACGGATGTTTGTCAGGTTCACTTACTGAGCGAACAGAATCCGCTTCCGGGTGATCCATCAACAACTGAATGGCTTCGTCAATCCATTCCGGCTTGCGGTAAGGAGCGGTAGGACGAAGATGCACGACATAATCCGGAATATACTTTTCTTTTTCCTCGAGAAATTTCAACGCATGTTCAAATACAGGAATGTCGAGGACATGATCTTCGGCGAGTTCCTTCGGACGTACAAACGGCGCTTCAGCGCCGTACCGCACCGCTTCGGCAATGATCTCTTCGTCATCACTGGAAATAATGGTTCGTGTAATCAGTTTCGACTGCAAGGCGTGCTGAATGGAAAGTCCAACCAGGCTTTTGCCGTTGATTTGCACGAGGTTCTTGCGTTTGATGCCTTTGCTTCCGCCGCGAGCCGGTATGATGGCCAAGATATTCATCCGTGATTATTTTGTTGCTTCAATGTACAGAGAAACATGTTTCCTGTCGTCGGAATTGGTATCCACCAACAAATCCTTTTGCCTGCCGATGCCGAAGTCAGTTTTTTTAATGTCTTTGAAATTATTTTTCTCTAAATAATATTTCATCGTCTCAAAATCCCAGCAGGCCACGTGAAGGTATTCCTGTGTAACGAAACTGATGGCTTGCATATTGGTGGCAATCCTTCTTTTTGCCCGAACCGGATCGGTGCTGTTGATCATCATCAGTTCTTCCCATTTTTTGAACCATGCATGGTTTTTTGCCACATAGTTTTCAGCGAAAATGGAAACATCAGGGACGATGATGCGGATGGCGGCTCCGGGTTTCATGATGCGGTAGCAATCGTTCAGCACCTGGTCGTTCATCGCGTAGGTGAGATGTTCCATGGTGTGCTCGCAGAAAATTCCGTCGATGCAGTTGTCGTCGATGCGCAAAGGATAACGAAGGTCGGCGCCGTAATCCACGCTTGGTTCAAAAAAGAAATCGATGTTGATGAAACCTTTGATCACATCCGGTCCGCAGCCGAGGTTGATGAGATTCCGTTCCGATGGATTCACTTTCAGCCTGCCGGTAAATGTTCTTCCGAGAAAAGAACGGACTTCAAACAACCATATCTCGAGCACATAATCCGGCACCCAGAAGATGCATTTGAAAATTATTTTTTTTATTTTTTTGATCATTTTATTTACGTCAGTTAAAACAATGAATCGTATTTCACTCTCGGATATACATTGAGCATACCTCCGTTGGCGGCGTTGATGATTTCGATGTTATTTTTTTCAGCATACTCTTTCAACAGATTCAGTTGCCGCCAGATCATCCATTGGTTAAAGAAATCAAAGCCGCTGCTGGCATAACTCTCTTCAAAACTTTTCTCCGCTTCGTTGCGCGTGATCTGAGAATGACCGTAGAACCTCACGTTGTCGCGGCCCTGGATGAGCTGGCAAACCTGGTCGAGGTCGAAACCGACGAGGTAAATTTTGCTGAAGCCCATGTACAAAGCGATGGTGATGCATTGCTCGACTTTTGCTTTGTGCAGACAAATGGCATGAAAGCCGTGGTTGATGTAAAACGAACGGTCAGAAATTTGGGTTTCGCTGTCGATGATGGGTTTGGTATTTTTTCCAAAGAAAAAAGTAGTCGCTGAAGGAAGTTTCTCTTCCATGCTTTTGATCCAGTCGATCCAGTCCTTGTCGTATTCGGAAGGATGAAACTTCGGAATCACGATGTGGTACTTCGGGTTGATGATGCCGATATCTTTATGAGCATGAAAGTGATTCTGGGTGATGACGAGATCACTTTTCAGTTTGGTAAGATCATGCGTCATCACGGAATGGCCGCTGCCGAGGATGAAGCAACGTTCGCCCTTGTGAAGGTTTTTAAACTTCTTATTCTGCACAAGCAATGCATCGGGAAAGAGATTCAGAATCTCCATTCCGCCATTCACAATTTTTTTCCTGATAAAATATCCTGCATTCATAGAACAACCGCTGCTTGCTGCAAAGAAAGAAAGAAAAAGTGAGGAAACGTACTATTTACCGAGACTAAATAAATAATTTTCAACGAGTACACATTGAGTAAAATTTAATAGCTTTGATAGTAAATCCAACGA
>JAPLDA010000091.1 GCA_026391945.1 Bacteroidota bacterium
ACTTCCATATTCGGAAGCGGTTTTTCTGTTCCGTCCCTGAGCAACTCACTTGCTTTTACGGTCATCTGCCTCAGCGTATCTTTTTCTGATAAAGTCATCATCAGTTTTGCATTTTTTACACTTGCTTCTGATTCGGCGTCTGCAAGGAGCTCATTGTTTTCAAGTTTGGCAGTTACACTGGTTTTTCCGGTTTCATCCGAAGCGACATCAGCCGGGAGAACATAAACAGCTTTTCCGTTCACCGCCGTCATGGCTGATCCCATCAGTGTTTCACCGGAAGATTGCTCCAGGTAAAAATTGATCTTCACATTTTTTCCGTAAACCATCATGCCGCCCTTTTTATCTTTTTGCATCACGTTGGCGATCACGGTGCGGCTTTGATCCGGATTTTTATAAAACGAAAGTTGAATAGAAGAAAATGTCTTCGCTTCCTGTGCGGTCGACACATTCATTAAAAAGAGAGCAGCAATACTAAGAACGGCTATTCTGTTCAGAATGGTATGGTTGGTTGGTTGTTTCATCTGAAGTGGAATTAATTGGATTGTGGTTGTAATTGCTGTGCGTTTTCTTTTTCAATCATCGCATCCACCATTTTTTTCTTTCTCTCAAATTCCTGTCCTTCTTCTACTTCCCAAACGGAAATGATCGGGAAGATTTTTGCAAACAGCGTAATCACCAGGAATATTCCGGCCAATGCAGCAATGGTGATCGACCATTCCACCCAGTTCGGAAAATATTCAGCCCACGTTACCGGAACTTTCTGGATCGGCATGAACGGGTGAAGCAGGGTAGGGATCACGATGATGTACCGTTTCACCCATGCCCCGATCACAATGATGATGCAGGCAATGCTTGCGAACAATGGCGTGCGACCTTTCGGAAAGGCAAGGATGAAGGCGGGAAACAAGACCGTCCCGAACTGCAACGTCCAGAAAATGGTAGCGTACCTGCCCTGGAATAATTCCTTTAATAAAAATCCTTCAGCGCTTTCCATCTTGTATGCAGGCACGGCGTATTCATTCACATTGAAGTATGCATAGATGATGGTGAGGGCAAGAACCAGTTGTCCCATGTAATTGAATTGCTTCAGCGTAATGTATTTTTCAAGGTGATACATTTTCCTGAATGCAACCATCACCAGCACCACCGCCGCTGATCCGGAATACAGGGCACCGGCTACGAAATAAGGTCCGAACACCGTACTGTTCCAACCCGGGCGAAGTGTCATCGCGAAAATGTAACCCACCACCGTGTGAACGGAAACGGCAATCGGCATGATAATAATCGTCATGATTTTCATGGTCTTCTCCAACTTGTGCCAGTTGGCAGCCGTATCTTTCCATCCAAGTGAAAGTTTCCTGTAAATCCATTTTCTGAAACGTGAGGCATTGCCCGACAAGCGGTCACGGCAAATAGCGATGTCAGGAATCATCGGCAGGTACAGGAAAATGGTGCTGCCTGTAAAATAGGTTCCGATACAAATGATATCCCATACTAGCGGAGACTGCAATCTTCCGAAGAGAATGAGATTCGGAATCCGCTCCGGGCGTCCCATGTCGATGATCGGCATCATTCCGCCGAAAAGCAGCGAAACCCAGGTGAGCAGTTCTGCTGAACGTGTGATAGGCCTTCTCCATTCTTTATTGGTGATGCGCAAAATGGCTGACACCAAAGTTCCGGAGTGGCTGATGCCGATAAAGAACACAAATGTCGAAATGTATAATCCCCACGAAACATAATTTCTCATCGCAGTGGTTCCTAATCCCCAGATGCATTGCCTGGCGTAAATGGCTATTCCCCATAATACAATGACGGAAAGGAAACCGATCCACAGCCTGTTCAGCGGACTGTATTTTCCAATCGGTGCAAGAAGTTCCTGTCGGATTATTTCCGATTGATGACCGGTTGCAGCAGGATGTGCAGTTGTTTGTTGTTGTGTGTTTTCCATGTCCTGTTACATTTTCATGTTCATCATATCGTGACCTTTCTTCTCGCTTTGTTTTTCATTGTGCATTTCCGGCTTCGGATACCTCCTGTTTTTCGGAGGCAAATAATACACACGTGGTTCTGTTCCCAATTCTTCCATATAACGGAAGCCGGCATTGTCTTCAAGTAATTTACTTAACTGAACAGTTTCTCCTGAACTGCTGGTAACGGCATCTTCGTTTGCATCACCCATGTAAATGGCATTCATGGCGCAGTTGGCAACGCAATCAGGAAGTTTTCCTTCGCGTAACATATGCGGACAGAAATCGCATTTTTCAACGGTACCCATTTTGCGTGGAAAACTTTGTTCGGGTGAATAAGGCATGCTTGCCACTTCCGCTGATTCTTCCGGCTTGTCCCAGTTAAAGAAACGTGTTGAATACGGACAAGCTGCCATACAGAACCTGCAGCCGATGCAACGGGTATTATCAATCAGCACAATTCCATCCTGGCGTTTGAAGGTTGCATTCACCGGGCACACCTTGGTGCATGGCGGGTTGTCGCAGTGGTAACAAGGCTTTGGGAAAAAGTAAGGAGCTGTTTTTTCACTGTCCTGCATTTTAAATACTTTGATCCATTCCCGTTCAGGCGGAGTGTGGTGCATTTTCTGACACGATACGGTGCAGGTGGCACAGCCATCGCATTTGGCGAGGTCGATCACCATCACAAATTTTTTTCCTTCAATGCCCTTTCTTGCTTCTTCATTGCTCACGGGCGGAGAACTGCAGCATTTAAGATGGGCACTGTCAACTTCCACCAGTTTGCCATCAGCAGTCATCACCTTTACTTTTTTTCCTGAAGCTTGTGGGGGATTGTTTTCCGAAAAAACTTTGCTTAACCCGGTGCCAACGGCAGCAACTGTGGCCGTTGTAAAAATTCCGAGTTTTAAAAAATTCCTTCGGTCTTTATTGTTGTTTTCATTTTCCATGGCGGTATGATTTATTTATAATGAGAATGCAGTAACTCATATTCCTGATAGATTTTAAAAATGTACTTTTGTTTCTGTACAACCTGAGGGGAAAAGAGATGTGCAGTAAATTAGGAGCAATTACTGATGATGGCAGGAACGATAGGAGGGGATTACGTTGTCAGTCGATCATCAGCCGGGAAATTTCCCGGTTGCAATCAAGCCTGGAAGGAAGGAGGATGAAAGACTCCGGAGGAAAATTGGTCATCCGGAAAATAATCAGTCAGTGGAATGGAAAGGTAATCTGATGAAAAACTGAAACAAAGACCCGGAAATGAACTGGTAAGGTTTACGATTTCATCAACAGGAATTGTTCTCCCGTGATGATGCAAAGTGGAATTTTTGTGAGATGGCAGGGTAGAATCCCGGTGGCCGGAATTCCCATAATGTTTTTTCAGATAGGAAGAAAATGAGATCCCTTTGTCTTCGTAAGCCCGGTGATATTGGAAGTGTTTAACAAGCGTGGGAATGGATGAGAGCTCAAAAAAATTATTTCCCGGGATCAAACTTCCGGTTAGCATGTAAAGGGATAAAAATACAGCAACTGCTTTCTTCATTCTTCCTTTTTTGGCCTCATGGCATTTAATCATGCAACCGGGTGTAAGAATAATATGGATCAGCAAAAAAAAATCTGACAAAAGTCAGCCGCCCGAATGACTGTTGTCATGATTGAGTTTTTCATCCGGTTGAAAGGAGTTGGAAATAAATTCCTGTAGGATTAAAAGAAGGAATGGCAGCAGAAAGAAAAACCCGCAATGAAAGTTGATTCATTGCGGGTCATCATACAGGAGCAGCATGTCCTGTATCTTCATTCGTGGTTACTTGGCTTTTCCAAGTGTGCGGACATAATTAATGACTGTCCATCTTTCGTTGTCAGAAAGTTTTTCTTTAAAAGAAGGCATTGGTTTTCTTCCTTCAGTTGTTTTCCAGAAAAGTTCTCCATCCGACATTTTTCCAAATTCAGCGCTGGTGAAATCGCCGCAGGAGATGTCAATTTTTTCCGCTTTCGTTCCATCGCCTTTTCCTTTTGCACCATGGCAGGATTTGCAATGCTGGCTAAATAATTCTTTACCTTCTGCTGCATTTGCATCATCTGCTTTCACAGGATTTTTTGTTTTCACTGCAGCTTCAGGGGCAGGCCATGGTTTGCCTTTAGGTTTTTCCTGGGCGAAGGTGGAGCAAACATTCATCAGGCAGAACGATGCTACTAATGTTCCTGCCAGTACTGATTTTAATTTCAAATTGTTTTTCATACGTGTTTGATTTAGGTTTTAACTGATTATTTATTTTTTTTAATTAAACTGCTTTCTTTTCTGATCCGGAATACCTGCAAAAAAACAAAAAATATTGTTCCCCAGATAACCATTATGATGAGGTTGGAGGCAACGATGAGATAGGTGGGGGCTTTTTCCCTTGATGCTGATAGGGAACGGTTCGCCCAGTGATCGTTTTCCGGATTGGAAAGTGTTCCCCATTTAATTTCTGCCTGTGCTTCAGCATTTCCATAATTTTCATCTTCTTCAATCTTGGCGATTACAAGAATGTTGCCGTTTTTATCGCCCGGAAGGTCAAGAGGAAATATGGTGTTGGACTCCCCGTTGTCATCCGTCTTAACAGCTTTTCCTATCGGCAATAAACTGAATAATCTCTTCACATAAAAATGTATGTCCACCTCTTTTACTGGTTTCCCTTCACTTGTCACCATGGCTTTACAGATGTTCATCGAATCTTTTAATTCGAAGTTCAGCCTGATGTCTGCCTTTTTCTCGCCCTGAGCTTTTAAACCGAAAGCTATCAGCTGCAGGATAATGAAAAGTGATATCACGGAACCTGGAAAAAGTCCGGTTGTATAGTTTATTTTATTTCCTTGTTTCATAGGTCGATTATTTTTTTCGGTTATCCATTTCTTCCAGGTCAATTCCTTCTCCTTCCAATGTTTCCCAAATGGAAATGATGGGAAAAAATTTCGAGAAGACGGTAATGATTAACAGCACACCGGCCAGTGATGCGCCAACGATAGCCATTTCTACCCAGCTTGGAAAATACATGGTCCAGCTTAAAGGAGCATTTTGGATAGGCAGGTAAGGGTGAAGCAAAATCGGTGTGACAATCAGGTAACGTTTAAACCAGGCACCCACCACCACGAACAAAGCAATGATGGTGATCGGTAACGGTTTTCTTGCCCGCCTGAATAAAAGCACAACAGCCGGAATGGCCATACCGAAAAACTGTACACTCCAGTAAATCGGTGAGGTGGGTCCGGTGAAGAGATCGTTCAGCAATTTGGCTTCTGCTCCCCGCATCTTATAGGCAGGAATCAGGTATTCATTCACATTGAAATACGCATACACGACGCATAGAAACACTAACAGTTTTCCCATGTTGTTAAAATGTACTTCGGTGATGTACTTCTTCAGGTTATAAGCTTTCCGGAAAACAAACATACCGATGATCACACAAGCTGTTCCGGCCTGGAATGCTCCGGCAACAAAGTAAGGACCGAAGTTCGTGCTGTCCCATCCCGGGCGCAACGTGGTTGCAAACAACCAGGCGGTAACGGTGTGAATGGAGATCGCAAGCGGTATGACCAGCACGCTTAAAATAGCTACGCTTCGTTTCATGATTTTCCACTGGCGTTTATTTCCTTCCCATCCCATGGCCATGAATTTATACATCCAGCGTTGCCACTTCGGACAGTCGGTAAGTGTATCCCTGCACAATGCAATGGCAGGAAGCAACGGGAAATAAAGAAACAAAACACTGGTCACGAGATAGGTCGATACAACGATCACGTCCCAAACAATGGGTGACTGAATTCTTCCATGGTTAAAGAGGTAAAGGATCCTGTCGGGGCGTCCCATGTCAACCACGATGATCAATCCTGCAAACAGAATCCCGGAAACAGCAATGATCTCCGCGATCCGTGTCAGTGGACGATGCCATTCAAAATTTGTCAACCGCAATACCGAAGAAATGAGCGCTCCTACAAGGCTTATTGCGACAAAGAAAACAAAGTTGGAAATATACAATCCCCAGGATGCATAGTCCCTCAGCGCCGTGACTTTCAGACCTTCCCTCAGCTGGACGGTGTAAGCATAACAACCGAAGAGAAAGACAACGACCAGGAAGCCGATCCAGATTTTGCCTATCGTTCCGGTATGACGAAGTGGCCTGAGTACAACCGAACGCATCTCTTCGCGTTCTTGCTTTTGTTCTTCCGGGTTCAGGTCAGATTGATGATGTGTTGTGTGCATAATGGATAAAAATTAATCTTCTGTTGTGTTATGAACTTCTTTGTCGTCTTCAAACGGGAACTGGCGGTTGGTAGGAGGTAAATAATATACCCTTGGTTCAGTTCCTAATTCTTCAAGGTAACGGTAACCAGCTCGTTTTTTTAAAAACTCACTAAGGCGGAAGGTATCTTCACCATTGGTCACCGTATCTTCATTGGCATCACCAAAAAAGATGGTTCCGTTCGGACAGGATGTTACGCAGTCAGGCAGTTTACCTTCCCTGGCCATATCAGGACAGAAATCACATTTTTCAACGGTTCCCATTTTGCTTGGAAAACTTTTTTCCGGGGAGTATTCGCAGCAGCCTTTTGTTTCGGTGGTATCTCTTGCTTCGCCCCAATGTTCACCCCAGTTGAATGAACGGGAATTATACGGACAGGCAGCCATACAAAAGCGGCAGCCGATGCAACGTTCATTGTCAACGAGAACAATTCCATCATGCCGTTTGAAGGTGGCATCCACCGGGCAAACCTTGGTGCATGGAGGGTTGTCACAATGGAAACATGGCTGAGGCATCCAGTATGGAGAAGTGGCTTCCGCATCCTGCATTTTTTTTACTTTGATCCATTCAACAGGCGGGCGTTTGTGGTGCATCTTCTGGCAGCCTTCAATACACTTGCGGGCATTTGCACAACGCGCCAGGTCAATGACCATGACGAATTTTCTGCCTTCAATTCCTTCGCGCACATCATTCTTCGACAACAGATTTTCTGCCGGATGCCGGGTGACAAGTGAACTGTCCACTTCTACGAGTTTGCCATCGGCGGTAAGCACTTTTACTTTTTCACCCGACTCTGCAGGCGTTTCTCCTAAGATTTTTTTGTTGAGACCGAGTCCGGCTAACGTTGCGCCCCCGGCAAGCAATCCGAATTTTAAGAACTTCCTTCGTGCTGAATCTTCATTTTCTTTTTTCATAATGAATGGGATAAGTGTTGCTGTTCGCCTGGTTGTACAATTGATAAATTTACTGAATGCAACCGTCACAAACCTATTAAATAACCAACAGAATATTGCCTCGGATAACGATTATTATTAATTTTTCTTCAAAGTAACTGCCGGTAAAATTCAGACATTGGTTGTTTTTCGAATATGATTAAACTCACTTCTTTGTCACATTTATGTGTGATATTTCTCAGAGTAGTTCCTGTTGTAACGCATTTGTATTTTTGTTTTTCAGCAGGAAAGGGGAAAATATACCACTCAATTTTTAAAATTTCTTTGTGAATCAGAACGAAAATAAGAAAAGGCATGAAAATGCAAAAATGGTTTTTAACAGTTTTAAACTGTACCTGTTTAGCTGTGAGCGGCGATAATTTTTTTCAGTCCTTCCAGGTCGTCGAGTACAATTTTCTTCCCCAACTTGGCAATTAATTTTTCTTTTTCAAAATCGGTGAGTTGCCTGGTCACCTGTTCTGCTGTGGTTCCGGCAATGTCGGCAATTTCCTGCCTGTTCAAAATTACATTCAGGCAATTTTCTTTCTCGTTGATGCCGTAAATGTCCTTGATATATAAAAGTGTGTTGGCGATTTTTTCCCGGATCGACATTTGTGCAAGATGACGAAGCCGGATTTCGGTTTTTCTTAACTCAATGGAATAAAACATCATCAGCGAATACGTGAATTTCGGATTCGCCATGAATGCATCGTAAAGAAGTTTGTTTTCTACAAAACAGGCGATGGTATCTTCCAATGCAATGGCCCCGATCGGATATGTTTCGGCACCGTAACCACGATGGCCAACAACATGACCATCGGTAGCCAGCCTGACCACCTGTTCTTTGTTGTTTAAGCCGGTGGATACAACTTTTACTTTTCCCTGCTGGATAAAGTAGATTCCGAATACGCGGTCGCCTTCACGGAAGATATACTGTCCTCTCTTATACCACGCCTGGTTTTTACTCTGGTCAATCCTGTTTATCCAGTCTGCAAAGCAATATTGCTGAACGAAACATTGTTTGTTCGCGCAATCCTGGCAGGAGATTTTGTAATTCATAAATGAATAAATCAAAAAAAGTTTTTAAATCAAAAATCAAAAGTACCTACAATAATGACCATACACATGACCTATGTCATTTTAACAACATGACATTTTTCATCTTCAAACATTGAATTGCATTTCCCGGTTGATGTGTTCCGGATTGTTTTGCGGTTTCCGGTATTGAAAAAAATATCTTTACTTTAGTGTGTTCAACATCGCGGAAAGTACTTTTTAATAACTCGATCATGCGAATTTATTTTCGGTTTGTTTCTTTCATGAATCGTCTCTGACGGACATGCGCTTTAATCATTCCTGTCATTCACCTAAAAAAAGCTCTTATGAAAATTCCTTCCCTCGATTCCCTCGTCACTAAATCAACAGCCACATTCCGCCGGTTTCCATTGGCGATTCTGTCGGTGTGCACAGGATCTTTGTTTGCCATGATGCTGTTGCATCTTCCCAACCAGCAACAGGATGCGCATTTCTATTACTGGAACATTGTGATGAGTTGTTATCTTCTTTTGCTTTTGTCAATTGCTGCTGGCGTTTTTTCTGAACGTTCCATGATGGGTGTCACTTCTAAATCGTTGCTGCAATTCGGTGCACTGGCTGCGGCGGTTATTTATTTTTTCCTTCAGCCGGATCAGTTGATGGTCATCAGCATCATCCGCTTTGTTTTATTCGTCATCGGCCTGCATCTGCTCATTGCATTTGCACCGTTCATCCGAAGCGGCGAATTGAATGGCTTCTGGCAGTACAATAAAATTGTTTTACTGAGGATACTCACCTCCGCACTTTATACTTTCGTTTTGCATATCGGGCTGATGCTGGCGCTCATGGCCATCAATGAATTGTTCAAGGCCAATTTAAGCGGACGCATTTACGGCGACCTCTGGATATTTCTGGCAGGCATTTTCAATACATGGTTTTTCCTCAGCGGATTCCCCGGTGAATATGCATCGCTGGAATCAAAAACTGACTATCCAAAGGGATTAAAAATATTTACACAATATGTTTTACTTCCTCTCATCACCGTGTACCTGCTCATCCTGTACGCTTACATGTTTAAAATTATTTTTACAATGCAATGGCCTGTCGGATGGGTTTCATACCTCGTACTCGGCTTTTCAATCGCCGGAATTCTTTCGTTGCTGCTGATTTACCCGGTGCGGAATCATGATGACAACAAATGGATCCTCGTGTATTCCCGTTTTTTTTATTTCGCCTTGTTTCCATTGATTGTTTTATTATTCCTCGCCATCAAACGCCGGCTGGATGATTACGGAGTCACGGAGAACCGGTACTTTGTACTGGTGCTGGCCTGCTGGCTGATTTTTATCGCCGTGTATTTTCTTTTTTCAAAAACAAAAAATATCAAGTTCATCCCGGTCTCACTTTGCGTGGTAGCCTTCCTCACTTCATTCGGTCCCTGGGGAGCTTTTCATGTTTCTCTTGCAAGCCAGGAAAATCACCTGGAAAAACTTCTTGAAAAAAATCACATGCTTACTGCAGGGAAAATAAATAAAGCAGATACCACAATTTCCGTGAACGATCACCGTGAAATAAGTTCGGTGGTTGAATACCTCGTAGAGGTGCATGGTTACCATGTTTTGCAGCCTTACTTCACCATGAATCTGGATTCTCTTGTAAAACCGGATTCAGCAGCTGTCAATCGCAACTCAAACAAACAGGTAAGCGTGATACTCGGGTTGATGAACCTCGAATACATGGCTCCTTATGTGAGCGAAGCCTACGACAGCAAGTATTTTGATTTTCGTTCGGAGAATGGAAACACGATGGACATATCAGGGTTTGATTATCTTCTTCCGGATATGACCATTGGTAATTATGAAGATAAGGATACGGTTTGTCTTGTCTACAGGTCAGGCAGCAGCAGCATCCTGATTGTATTTGACTCACCTAAAAACCGGTTATACATCAGGAATCATCCGGACCAGGAACTGACTTTTGATATTTCACCCATGATTGATTCATTAAAAAATAAAAAGCACATCAACGACCACCTGATCAGTCCCGGTGAAATGACACTGTTCGCGGGCAATGATAAATTCTCCGCCAGGGTTTGTTTTAAAAGTATGACCGGAGAGAAAAATGAGAATAAAATAAAGCTCAGGAGGCTACAGGCCGATATCCTTATTCACCAGGATAAAGAAACAATGAATGAAGTCGGGGAAAGAAAACAATAGGGAACCTCTCATAACCAAACTTGTGAGATGTGCTGAGAAATTTTTTTGCATTACAAGGCACAACGAAGGCAGATGCTGAAACTAAGTATCTAACTGAGACGCAATGCAGTAATGCAAAAAAAGATCAGGCATCGTGTTTTTAATAATTCGAATAATGGGATAGAGTATCAGCGCATGAGATAGGTTATGAGAGGTTCCCAATAATTGATTTTCAAATATTCTTTCCGTTTGCTTTCTTTGCGTCCCGTTTCAATGAATGGAATGACGTACGAAGAAAATTTTCTTTTTGCATCGCTTCCTGTAAAGTTAATTATTCTTGTTGTTTTGGGGCATTAGCTCAGCTGGCTAGAGCGTTTGCATGGCATGCAAGAGGTCATCGGTTCGACTCCGATATGCTCCACAAAAATTAAAAGAGGTTTTCATTTCGCTGAATGATCATCTCTTTTTTTATTTTCGCAAACCCGTTCATCTTTAAAAAATAATATCATGAAAAATTTATCTGCCATCGTCCTCGTCCTTGTCATGTTCGTCTCATGCAGCAGTGATCAGCAAAAGCACCGGTCGGAAGTTCAGTCGTACCTGGATGCGTACAACAAAACGTACAAGGATCTCTATACGGCCTCCAGTGAAGGACAATGGAAAGTCAATACTCACATTGTGGAGGGAGATACCCTGAATGCATACCATTCACGTGTGGCTGATGAAGCCATGGCCATGTTCACAGGCAGCAAATCGAACATCGACAAGGCAAATGAATTTCTCAAATGGGAAAAAGAACTGGAACCTCTTCAGGTAAAAGAACTGAAAAAAATTCTGTTCCTCGCAGCCGGGAATCCGGAAAGTGTCGAGGATGTAGTCAAGGAACGTATCAAGGCTGAGACGGCACAGACTGAAAAATTATACGGCTTCAAATTTTCGATCGATGGAAAAGAAGTAACACCGAACGACATCGATTCGGTTTTGACATCATCAAAAGATCTTGACGCAAGAAAAAAAGCATGGGAAGCAAGTAAGGAAGTAGGGAAGTCTCTGAAGGGTGGACTTGTTCATTTGCGCGAATTGAGAAACAAGGTCGTGCAGGCTTTGGGTTACAAGGATTTTTTCACTTACCAGGTTTCTGAATATGGAATGACCACCGAAGAAATGATGGACTTGCTGAACAAGTTCAACAGGGAACTGCACCCGCTTTTTCGTGAACTTCATACGTATGCACGTTACGAATTTGCAAAGAAGTACGGAATGAAAGAAGTTCCTGATTACATTCCCGCGCATTGGCTGAGCAACCGCTGGGGACAGGATTGGGGAGAGATGATTAAGGTGGAAGGATTGAATCTTGATAGTTCTCTCAAAACAAAAAATGCTGAATGGATTGCAAAGCAGGGAGAAAAATTTTACCAGTCGATTGGCTTTGATGCGCTGCCGGCTACCTTCTGGGAAAAATCAAGTTTGTATCCTGTTGCGAAAGATGCCGGGTATAAAAAGAACACCCATGCTTCTGCATGGCACATGGATCTCGATAAAGACCTTCGATCACTCATGAGCATTGAGACAAACTCTAAATGGTATGAAACCGTTCACCATGAATATGGCCATATCTATTATTACCAGACTTACAGCAACCCGGATGTTCCTTACCTGATGCGGGAAGGAGCCAACCGGGCATACCACGAAGCATTGGGCAGCCTCATGGGACTTGCCGCCATGCAGAAACCTTTTGCTGCCGGCCTCGGGCTTGTTGATGCCAACACAAAGACCGACAGCATGAAACAACTGCTCAAGGATGCACTTCATTACGTGGTTTTCATTCCCTGGAGTGCGGGAACCATGAGTGTATTTGAAAAGGAACTGTATGCGAACAACCTTCCTCCTGATCAATTCAACAAAAGATGGTGGGAGATCGTGAAAGAATACCAGGGTATTGTTCCGCCGTCAGAAAGGGGAGAGGACTATTGTGATGCAGCATCCAAAACACACATCAACGATGACCCTGCCCAGTATTACGATTACGGGCTGTCTTTTATCCTGTTGTTCCAGTTGCATGATTACATTTCAAAGAACATTCTTCACCAGGACCCACATGCCACCAATTATTTTGGGAATAAAGAAGTGGGAAAATTTATACAGGATATCATGAGGCCCGGAGGCAGTGGCGACTGGAGAAAATTACTGAAAGATAAAACCGGAGAGGATCTAAGTGCGAGGGCCATGCTTGATTATTTTAAACCATTGATGGAATGGCTGAAGAAGGAAAATGCAGGACGGAAATATACCTTGCCTGAAAAAATATAATTTGAACATCAAAGTCAGTTAACACACACACGTTAGATTCGGTAAAAAAAAATATGAAAAAAATAACCTTCTCCATTCTGTTTTCATCCATAGCGTTATTTTCTTTTGCAACCAATTCATGGACACAAAAAGGAGATGTCGGAACGAGCGGACGAAAGAATGCCGTTGCTTTTTCCATTGGGAACAAAGGATACATCGCCACAGGATCCGCTACTGGAGGAACATTCCTGGGTGACCTTTGGGAATACAACCAGACAAGCGGAGCCTGGACGCAAAAAGCAAATTTCACCGGGACAGCCCGGTTTGCAGCCGTTGGTTTCGCCATCGGAAATTACGGTTATGTCGGAACAGGCAGTGATGGTTCTGCTGTGAAGAGTGATTTTTATAAATATGATCCGGGTGGAAATTTATGGACATCGATAACTTCCCTGCCGGGAGTTCCCAGACGATCAGCCTGCGCTTTTGCAACTGCAACCAAAGGGTATGTCGGAACAGGTTTTAACAACAGCACACCGCTCACAGATTTTTATGAATACAATCCTTCCAACAATACTTGGACAGCGGTTGCTTCTTTTACCGGACCCGCACGCTACAGTGCGGTAGCTGCTTCAGTAAATAATAAGGGATATGTAGGAACCGGGTTAAGCAGCGCCTCTACTTTTTACAAGGACTGGTATGAGTATGATCCAACAGGAAATTCATGGACACAAAAAACTGATTTCGGCGGAGGATTTCGATTTGAGGGAATGGCGTTTGGGTTGACCGGAAAAATTTTTGCAGGAACAGGCTATGATAATGCAAGTACTCAAAAGGTGGATTGCTGGGAGTTTGATCCTTCGGCGAATTCATGGACTCAGCGGGCAGATGTCGCACTCAACACGTACAGGAGAAACGGTGCCGTGGGATTCTCGATTGGTTCTTATGGATATTGTGCAACCGGAATTGGCCCAAGTGGTTACCTGAAGGATTCATGGGAATATACTCCGCTCGTTACCGGAGTGGAAGAATTTGTTTTGAAGAATGGAAATGTCCATGTCTACCCGAACCCGTCGAATGGTTCAATCACTCTTGGGTATGAATTGTTGAAAAATGTTCCTGCCACTTTTGTTTTGGTGGATGTGTTTGGAAAACAGGTTGCATCATTTGCTTTGGATGCATCATCCCGTTCTGTTAAGTTGGAGGCATCAGTATTAAACGGAGGAACCTATCTGTATGAAGTGAAGGTTGAACAAAGAACTGTTGCAACAGGGAAAATTCTCATCATTAAGTAAACGATGTGTCATGCAGAATCATTGGAGAACAGGGTTGGTGGTTGTTTTTCTTTTCATGGCCGGTTGTTCGGAAAATCAGCCGGTCGACGGAACGGATCATCCTGTGAAAGTTGCCAGCGAACCAGTGAGTAGCCCGTCCATCGTTGATTCTGCTCCTGCAAAAGATAGTGTATCACCGACTGTGGATAAACCGATACCCGGAAAAAAAAGCAGTGTCTCTGTAAATAATAAGTCAGCTGATATTAAAATTTTCAGGAACGATTCAGCTCTTTATGGTTTTGGTTATGATATTTATGTGGACGGAAAAATTTATGTTCATCAGCCCAACATCCCTGCTGTACAAGGCAATCGAGGGTTTACATCCGAACAGAAAGCACGCCGAACCGCTGAACTCGTGGTCTATAAAATTTTGAACAACATACTCCCGCCCAGCGTGGATACAAGGGAATTGGACAGCCTGGGAGTTGTGAAATGATGAGCGGATTAATGGGAACACAGAATAACAAATATCTATTTCATTTTACATCTGCACGTCAGCTAATCAACGAATCGGCTAATTGACAAATTGGTCAATTTGCACATCTGCCGATTGATTTCCTATCTTCGCCCGCTCAAAAAAAATTAACCAGATAACTCAAAAAAAAGAAATGAAAAGAAAATCAATTTTGCTTGCTGCCTGTTTCAGCTTCAGTGCGCTTGTTTCCTGTGAAGGGCAAAAAGGCAGCGGAGATGTGACCATGAAATCCAAAACAGATTCTGTTGCTTATGCCATCGGAGTTACGATTGGTGCCAACATGAAAAAAGATGGCCTTGATTCACTGAACCTCGATATTTTATCAAAAGCTATCAGACATTCCATAAAGGGAGACAGCTTATTATTCAGTGCCCAGCAATCGCAAGGCGTGATCCAGGCTTACCTCCAGGAAAAACAAAAACAAAAAGCGGATGTGAACATTGCCATCGGTAAAAAATTCCTGGATGAAAATAAAAGCAAGCCGGGCGTGAAGGCATTGCCTGACGGTTTGCAGTACCTGGTGATGAAAGAAGGAACAGGGCCGATACCAACGGCAACGGATACCGTAACTGTTCATTATCATGGAACCCTCCTTGACGGAACTGTGTTTGAAAGTTCAGTTGATAAAGGACAACCGATCGAATACCCTGTAGGCGGCTTTATCAAAGGATGGCAGGAAGCACTCCAGATGATGAAAGTTGGTTCCAAATGGAAATTATTTATTCCTTCTGAATTAGCTTATGGTGACAGAGCTTCGGGTCCGAAAATTCAACCAAACTCCACGCTGATTTTTGAAATGGAACTCCTTGCTATCAAAGGAAAATAAACCAACACATTTTTAGTTGAAGGGTTGCTCTAACAGGCAGCCCTTTTTTTGTTTCAAAATTTTTGAATAGGTATCAAATTCACTTTTTTCTATTGAAGTGATGCTCATCCATACATTCCAATGAAATTTTTATTCTCTGTAAATCAGTATGTTAAGCATTGTTTTTAATAAAATTTAGTACTATGTATTGCAAAGTACTGTTTAATGACCATATCTTTGCTTCGCCAATCACAAGGTAACACATAGTACTAAAAAAAATAAAATGAAAACGACCTCATCCAATAGCAAATCCCCAAAATCAAAAAACATGAAATCAAAAATCATTTTTGCAACTGCAATCATCATTGCATTTGTAACCTCTGCATTTGCAACCTGCGAATCATCCTCTGTTGCTTCCGAATGCCGGGTGCAGGGAACAAATTTTTACGGACTCATCCTGAAGTCCAACGCACAGGTTGTTCTCTCACAGGGAACGGAAACATCTGTAAGAATTGAAGGTGATGCAAAAAATGTTTCATCCGTTCAAACGAATATTGAAAACGGCGCCCTTGTCATCGCCGGGAAAAACGACAACCCTGTTACCATTTTTGTTACCATCTGTGATGTAAGTTTACTGGAGGTGGAAGGAACAGGAAAAATCTACAGCAACCAGGTCATCAATTCCGACATGCTCCTGTTGAAAGTGATTGGCTCCGGCAGCATCCATGTGGATGTGCGTTCTCTTTCACTCGGTATGATTGTAAAAGGAAACGGAAAGATCTATGTAAAGGGAAGTACCGGCGACAGCTTCACACGGGTATTCGGAAACGGCCAGGTGATCTCGGTGAACCTCGATACCTTTAAAGCAACCACCGAACTGGTCAACAACAGTTCTTACATGAGGAAGCCGGATGCAAGTGCCACCAGGCGTTCCGTTCTGAAACTTCATAGGTAACGTCAATGTCATTGACGAGTTCCACACTTAAGAATCAATTCATACTTACAAACCCAAAATCCAATTGCTATGAGTAACTTAGAAAACACACAGGCTCAGATGCGTAGGGGGGTATTGGAGTTTTGCATCCTTTCGATTCTCTCGCACAGGGAAGTTTACCCTTCCGATATCATTGCGAAGATGAAAGATGCAAAACTGATCGTGGTGGAAGGTACACTGTATCCTTTGCTCACCCGGTTAAAAAATGCCGGCTTGCTTACGTATCGGTGGGAAGAAAGCAAATCGGGCCCCCCGCGTAAATATTATTCTCTCACTCCTCTCGGAGAAAAATTCCTGGAAGAACTTCGGATGACATGGAATGAATTAGTAGAGGCAGTAGATCAAACGACAAAAAAAACACAAACACATGAATAAGACAGTCACAGTGAACATCGGTGGAATCGTTTTCCACATCGACGAAAATGCATACGAAAAATTCAAGTTATACCTCGAAGCCATCCGTAGTCATTTTACCACAGCCGACGGCCGTGATGAAATCATGCAGGACATTGAATCGCGGATAGCAGAAATGTTCCAGGAGCGTGTAAAAGACAAACAGGTGATCACGCTGGATGATGTGGAGGAAGTCACACGTCTCATGGGTAAGCCTGAAGAATTCGGTGATTCAGAAGAAAAGAAAGAAGAAGAAAAAGAACCGGTACAAACCGGTCCTGTGAAAAGGAGGATGTTCCGTAACCCTGACGACAAACTGCTGGGCGGTGTTTGCTCCGGTGTTTCAGCCTACTTCGACATCGACCCGATATGGATACGTTTGATATTCGCCATTTCATTGATCTACTACGGATCAGGGTTCTGGCTCTACATTATTCTCTGGATCGTTATTCCCGAAGCAAAAAACGCCGCCGAAAAACTTCAGATGAAAGGCGAACCGGTTACCGTTTCCAACATTCAGAAAAATGTGAAGGAAGAAATGGATGCGTTGAAAAAAAGAGTGGATGAAATGAGCAAGGACGGAGGGAAAAAAGCCGGCACGGCAGTGGGAAGAATATTCGAAGCCATCGGCGAAATTTTCATGATGATATTCAAAGTGATCGGAAAAATTATGGCCGCCTTTTTTATTTTCATCGGGGTCATTATTCTCCTTGCCTTGTTTGTATCGTTCTTTGCTGTTCTGAAAGTTCCCGGAACCCATTATCCTGCCATCTGGAATCATGTGTTTGTTTCCGGTGCCAGTTTCTTCTGGGCTTACATTGGTGTTCTCTTAGTTGTCGGTGTTCCTTTCGTCATGCTTGCCTATGCAGGAGCCCGCATGCTTTTCAACATCAAGCAAAGTTCCAGGGTCGTTGGCTGGACAGCCTTGGGTTTGTGGATGGTCGGTTTGTTTATCTGCACTACACTGGGCATAAAAATCGGACGCCAGTTTACAGAAAAAGAAAGCGTTCGCAGGGAGATCAGCATCACTCAACCGTTTTCAAAAAAACTTTTTCTTGAAGCCGATGATCTGAAAAATCATGAGAAGGATTACGACAACGACATGAGAGGCGGCTGGGATCTGGATGATGACATTCAAATGATTGTAAAGGACGGTGAACTGTTGTCAGGGAATGTGAATCTTGATATTGTAAAAAGCCCGACCGATTCTTTTCAACTGACCGAAATTTTTTATGCACGCGGTTCTTCCAGGAAGGATGCGGTGGACAATGCATCACACATTTCTTATTCGTTCAATCAAATTGATTCGTTGATTCGTTTTAACAGGTATTTTAATTTGCGTCCCGATGATAAATTCCGTGTACAACGGGTGCAATTGGTTTTAAGGGTTCCTGTAGGTGCCAGTGTTTATTTTAATAAAAACCTCCGTCGCCTTATATTCGATATCGACAATGTGCAGAATGTCGGAGATGCGCACATGGTAGGCCGTACCTGGAAGATGACCATGAACGGGTTGGTTTGTACGGATTGCACAGGTGATGAAGAAACCATCAGCGGAGATAAGATTGATCTGAAAGATAATGATGGCAGCGAATTAAGAATTGATGAGAGCGGTGTTCATATCAAGGGCTCTGACGGATCAACAGTAGCCATCGACAGCAGCGGGGTAAGGATAAAGGAAAATGGAAAAGAAGTGGTGAAGATTCATAAGAAGGGCCACCAGGTGGATGTAAAAGTAAAAGAACCTAAGCAGTAATCAGGTTTTATAACCCTGAAAAAAACCGAGTACTCGTAATCAGAGCTTGCACCGATTCGAAGCAGGCTCTGATTTTTTTTTCGTTCTCATTTAACAGCCTGACGACTCATGCAGTGATTTCATTTTCTGTGACGCGGTAACTCACATTTCTTTCTTCGAGGTAGTTCATCACGTAGTGAAAACATTTTTCATGTTCACCGACGTATTCAGGCGGACTGATTCCCATCCTGTCGTACCATTTCTCAACAACAAGCCGGGCAACGGCAGCGCAGGTATAGCCGGTGGTGCGCGACATGGATGTGGTGGCTGTCTTTGTATCGTAACGATCCAGCAGGTGATAGATGAGTTCTTTCTTTTTCGCTTTTACGCTTCCTTTTATGGTAACCCGCATCAGTGTAAATTCTTCTTCACCTTCTACGAGTTTCCACTTTGGAAAAAGTAACCGGGCAGTCACATCCACCGGTTTCAGTTCTTGTCCGTTGATGTTGATTTTTTCTTCGCTGAAGAAACCCGTTTCACGAAGTACTTTCATGAGGGCGATGTGCCCGGGATAACGCAAGGTACGTTCGATCATATCCGGAATCTTCATGGTTCGGATAAGACTGCGCAATCCATCGGTGTTGAAAGCTTCCAGTGTGCCGACTTCAGGGAAGTCGATTAGTTCAGCATCACTGAGTGCCGGCCGGGTAACCAGTTGCCCGTCTTTTACAAACCGCGCGGGACGAGTGTATTCTGCAATCACATCAATCGGGGAGAAGGGAGCTTTGTATTCATACGGATACGTTCTTACAACCGGGAGACCACCAACGAGGCATTCAAAAAAATCAACCTTCATTTGTTTATTATGATAGCCGAGAATGATGTTGTCCATGCCGGGAGCCACCCCGCAATCCATCACAGCAGTTACATGATTTTGTTTTGCAAGATCATCGAGTAAAAAAATGTCTTCATTGAAAAATGAAATGTCTACGATATTCTTGCCACAGCAGATCACGGTTTTCACCATTTCAAAACCCATGAAACCGGGAACGGCGCCGATGACAAGGTCAGCATCAGCAATCACTTTTTTTATCGCGGATGAATCAGAGAGATCCGTTTGAATGGTTTTGATCCCGGGTTTTTGCTTTAGCTTTTCAAGATTATTTTTATCCAGGTCAACGGAAGTGACATCATAATCATTGGAAAGGTCGGTGGCAATGGTTCTTCCAACCTGCCCGGCTCCGAGGACAACAATTTTTTTCATACTGTTTTCAATTGATGAAGTGAAAGTAGGAAAAGAGTAGAGAAAAAAAATGAAATCAAGACGGAAGTTCTCACCAGATTCGGGAAGTTTGTCATGGGGATTAACAACCGGTACAATTTTGCCATTTAAAAAATTTATTACATTGCGTGCTTCAACTCAGAACCTAAAAAACGATATGAGCACAACAACTACCAATAACAACGGTCATCCACGCGGATTGTATCTTTTGTTCTTTACTGAAATGTGGGAACGGTATAGCTATTACGGCATGCGGGCCATCTTCATCCTGTACATGACCAAGGCCATGTTCATGACGGGTGCCGATGCATCCAATGTGTACGGAAGCTACACCGGGCTGGTGTACCTCACGCCACTTTTGGGAGGTTACATCGCCGATCGTTTCTGGGGAAACCGGAGAAGTATTTTAATCGGCGGACTGCTGATGGCATTGGGACAATTTCTAATGTTTGTCAGCGGTAGCAGCATTACCGATAACGTTCAAAATGCTTCATCTGTTTCGATGATGTGGGCAGGCTTAACGTTTCTCATCATCGGTAACGGTTTTTTCAAACCGAATATTTCCACGATGGTCGGACAACTTTACCCGAAGGGTGATCACCGTATTGACGGAGCTTTTACCATTTTTTACATGGGAATAAACCTCGGAGCTTTTTTCTCACCGCTCATCTGCGGAGGACTTGGCGACACCGGTAACATTCACGATTTCAGGTGGGGTTTTCTTGCCGCTTGTATTGGAATGGTCATCAGCATTATTTCTTTCGAGTTGCTGAAGAATAAACATTTGAGAACTCCCGATGGCGTTGCTGTTGGAATGCCAAAGGAAAAGATGGATATGAAAACCTACCTGGTCATCTTAGGTTCCGTAGGTTTGATTTTCTTCCTGATGAATTTCAAATCGTTGTTCCATGTTGACTTTGACATCACGGCTTATTTAATTTACACTGCCATCATTGTGATGCCGGTGATCATTTTCAGTGACAAATCGCTGGTGAGTGATGAGAAACAGCGCATCAGTGTCATTTTCATACTTGCCTTTTTTGTGATCTTCTTCTGGGCTTGTTTCGAACAGGCCGGTGCATCGCTCACGTTGTTTGCCGATACACAGGTGAAACGTGATGTCCATATGTACGTACCGGGTTGGTTAATCCTGGTGGCGTCGCTTGCTCTCGGGTATTTTCTTGTGAAAGCGTTGTCATGGTTTTTTGAATGGAAAAAGAATTTGCAGACGATTATCCTGGTGATTGTTTCAGGTGCTTTGCTGCTTTTATATGCAATGGGATACATCCAGGATTTTGTGAAGAATGAATTTCCTGCATCGTGGTTCCAGTCCATCAATCCACTTGGAATTATTGTTCTTGCTCCGTTGTTTGCCATGTTCTGGCCCTGGTTGCATAAACGCAAAATGGAGCCATCGTCTCCCATGAAAATGGCATTCGGCTTATTGATGGTGGCCATCGGATTCGTTGTGATAGCTTACGGAGTTCATGGCGTTGACTCACAAACCAAAATCAGCATGTGGTGGCTGGTAGCCTTGTACATTATTCACACCATGGGAGAATTGAGTTTGTCACCAATCGGGTTGAGCATGGTTTCCAAACTTGCCCCGCTAAGATTTTCTTCTTTGCTGATGGGGGTTTGGTTCCTGGCCAATGCTGTTGCTAATAAATTCGCGGGAACATTATCGGCATTGATTCCTCCTGGTGCCGGAGAAACTCCTGCTGAAGCGGCTGCAAAAATTCCCACCTTCCTCGGTATTGAAATCAATAATCTCTTTACTTTCTTCTGCGTGTTTATTGCACTCAGCGGCTCGGCGGCTGTCATTCTTTTTGGAATGTACAGGTGGCTTGAGAAAAGAATGCACGGCGTACATTGATAGCCAATGGATTTTCGAAGGTTCATTCACTGAAATTCCTGGTGGATGAACCTTTCATTTCGTTTTGTACATTTGTATAACAAAATCGTTGTTTCAACGTTTCAGAGAAAAACAAATATGCAAACCAGTAAAACGCCATTCATCCGCTTCCTCTTTTTTTTGTTGATCATTCCAGGCTTGTCTTTCTGCCAGATGCAGGAAAAGAAAATGGATAAAATCCATTGGATGAGTTTTCAGGAAGCGGTAAAAAAATCGCAGGCTCAGCCGAAAAAAATATTCATTGACGTATATACCAACTGGTGCGGATGGTGCAAACGGATGGATGCTACTACGTTTGAAGACCCGGCCATCGTGGCGTATGTGAATAAAAACTATTATGCCGTGAAATTCAACGCCGAGACTCATGATACCATCCAATTCATGAACAAGTCGTTTGTGTTTAAGCCGGAATATAAATCGAATGAGTTCGCTGTTCAGATGCTGAACGGACAAATGAGTTACCCGACTTCCGTTTATTTTGATGAAGCGCTGAATGAAATCGGACCGATGCCGGGTTACCTGAATGCGGAACAGTTCATCATCGCCATTAAATACTTTGGTGAGAATATTTATAAGTCCGGTAAATCGCTGGAAGATTATTTTAAAGAATCTTCTAAAAACTAATCAGTTCCTGCTTCGTTTTTTATCAGCTAATATCCTGTAATAAAAAACGGCTGAACTTTGTTCAGCCGAAACAGGGTGGATGACTCTGATGTATCGGAGCGGCCCCTCCGATTCAGATCGGAGTGCTCAAACCAACTGTAGGGCGAGAAAAAATCAGTTGTTCGATGTGCTTTCTGCTTTTCTTTTTCTTGATAGAATATTCCAATCTTCTTGCGTCAAGCAAAGAGGAGCATTCGATAAACTTCATCAATTTAACAGGCAAAATATTCTGTGTCGATTTACTTTTACCTATTTGATGTTCTTTAATCCGTCTTTCAATATCGTCAGTGCTGCCAACGTAATACCTGTCGTTATTACAAAGCAGAATATAGACACCTGCACTTTTCATCGGGTGGATGATGGGGCTCGAACCCACGACCCTCAGAATCACAATCTGATGCTCTAACCAACTGAGCTACAACCACCATTTAATATTTTACTTTCTCACGACCCCTCCGATTTCAATCGGAGTGCTCAAACCAACTGAGCTACAACCACCATTTAATATTTTACTTTCTCACGACCCCTCCGATTTCAATCGGAGTGCTCAAACCAACTGAGCTACCACCACCATTTAATATTTTACTTTCTCACGACCCCTCCGATTTCAATCGGAGTGCTCAAACCAACTGAG
>JAPLDA010000059.1 GCA_026391945.1 Bacteroidota bacterium
GGCACTATCCTGCGACCATCCGGCAGGCATAGTTCCGGCAGTGAAATCTTCGGTTAACAAAATAGTTTGTCCGGTTGACTGGAGAGCCGGAATAACAAGGCTGCATAGAAGTGCGATTTTCAGTAGTGATTTTTTCATAGTGTGATTATTTAGTTTGATGAATGATGATTCCTTCTCCTGCCAATATGTTTTTCAGGTTCGGACGCAAGCGGCTTTTGTATACGGAATGAGCATGGTGTTTTATTTTTCCTTTACGAAGAATGCGTTGCTCTTCGATCGGCAATTCAAAAATGGATTGACAAACAGGCGTACAGCAGCCTTTCATTTTTGATGAACAATCATCGCATTGGATGAAAAGCAAATGGCAGTCGTCGTTCGCGCAATTCACATGGCGGTCGCATGCACGGCCGCACTGGTGACAAGTACTGATGATCTCTCCTGTGATGCGTTCACCCATGCGTTCATCAAACACAAAGTTCTTCCCGATGAACTGTGATTCCAGTCCTTCGGCATTCACCTGCCTGGAATAATGGATGATGCCGCCATTGAGCTGGTTCACATCACTGAATCCTTCATGCCGGAGATAAGCGCTTGCTTTTTCACAGCGGATTCCTCCGGTGCAATACAATAAAATCTTTTTGTCTTTTTTATTTTTCAACAGATCAATCACCAATGGCAATTCCTGTTTGAAGGTATCGGCGTCAGGAAGAACAGCTCCTTTGAAATGCCCGACTTCGCTTTCATAATGGTTGCGCATATCCACCACAACGGTTCCGGGAAGCTGCATGGCTTCATTGAATTCTTTCGCTGAAAGATGCCTGCCCACATTCGTCACATCAAACGTTTGATCATCCAGACCATCAGCAACAATTTTATTCCGGGTACGGACAATCAGTTTATAAAATGATTTGCCGTTGTCTTCCACGGCTATTTTCAAATCAACATTTCTGAACTGCACATAGGAATTCAGCAATTCAACAAACCTGTTCCAGTTTTCCTCCGGTACAGAAACCTGGGCGTTGATGCCTTCATGAGCAAGATAGATTCTTCCGAAAACATTCAGTTCCTCCAGGCGGATGTACACATCATCCCTGAGTGCACTCACATCATCAAGGATCACATAGCGGTAAAAAGAAAGTGTGATGCGCCGGAAATCTTCCTGCATCAGTTTTTCTTTCAGAATTTTTTTATCGTATTTATTGTGAAGTTCCATGGCCATTGAATCGGTTAACTTTCTTTCCTCCTGTTTTTCCACCACGCCATTGCTGCTACCGCTCCAATGAGATACGGAACAGAAAGCAGGTAAAGAATTCCGCTGTTCAGGCTTTTGGCGGCTTCCTTTTTATGATTTGATTCCATGCTGGTTTCCGCCACACGCCTGCACATGGCGCATTGCGCATCGGCCTGGTATGCCGCCAGCAGGAGCAATACAGGGAAAAGAAGAAAATATTTTTTCATCGGTCGGTACGCTGTTCTTAATGTTCTTGTTTTTGACTCGTCCTTTTAAAATCGGTAGTACGGAGCAATCATCAGGTATACTACCACACCGGTTACGGCTACATATAACCATACGGGAAATGCCCAGCGGGCGATTTTCCTGTGCATGGCCACCTGATTGGAAAGACCGCGGTACAAAGATATTAAAACCAGCGGTAAAACAATGGCCGCCAAAAGGATATGGGAGGAGAGAATAAATAAATAAACCGGACGCAACGGATTGTCGGCGGGGAACCTGGTTTCTACACCATAGGAATGAAAGGTAACGTACGACAATAAAAAAATGGTGGACAGCACACATGCCGTGATGTTCAGTTTCCGGTGGACAGAAACTTTTTTTCTACGGATAAAATAATAGGAAATACAAAGCAGGATGGCCGTTGATCCATTCAGTGTCGCATTCAGCAAAGGAAGATTTTTTACAAAAACCGGAATGGTTTCTGCCTTCGGCAATAGCGATAACAAAAATACCAGTCCGAAAACAACGACGGAAAGAACGGTGATCAATCTCAGGTAAAATTTTTCGGAGTATGACTTCATCAGGAATGAATGGATTTATAATTTTTCAGAAAAAAAATGCAGTGCAAAAAAAAATCTATTTTTTCTCTTTGTACTCGTGCATGAGCAATTTGATCTCATCGATGAGCGTATCCACTTCGGCGGGTTCCAGCCCGTCGTAAATTCCGCGGATGTGTTTCTCTTTGTCGATGAGGATCAAATCCTGCGAATGAAAAAAATCGGCCGATGTTTTTCCTGCAGCAGCAAGCACGAGGTAACCATCACGCGCAATGGAATAAATCGAATCTTTATTCCCGGTGACGAAATACCATTGTTTGTTATGGGCTCCGTGTTTCGCTGCATAATCCGCCAGCACGGCTACCGAATCGTGTTCGGGGTCAACGGTATGAGATAAAATTTTCAGATCATCCGCATCTTTGAAAACTTCCTGCACGCGCTTCAGTTCGTCATTCATCTTCGGGCAAATCTTCGGGCAGGTGGCAAAGAAAAAACTGGCCACATAAATTTTCCCGGTAAAATCTTTATCTGAAATTGTTTTCCCTTCCTGGTTAATAAAACTGAAAGGCGGGATCGTATGATAAACCGTATCTCCTTTCTCGGTGATATCATAAGGGCCTATCAAAGGCAAATGTTTGAAATGATTTTTCCCGGTAGAGAGCCACAACCAGAATAAGGAAGGCAAAAAGAGGATTCCCAATACTGTGAGAATCCTCTTGATGGATTTTTTTTTCATCGGAATATCAAAGTGTAATCAGCCCGAGTGCAGTGCCTTCGTAGATGAGAATAAAGATCAGGTAAACGATGAGGACGAAAGGCAACAGGATGCTCCATTGCATCGGGATTTTTTCAAACTTCATGTGCATGAAATAACCAACGATGTAATATGCTTTTACGATCGTGAGAGCGATGAACGTATAGAGCAAGATCGTTTTAGGAACGGAAGTAAATGAAATGCTTACTTCAAAAACGGTCACACCGAGAAGTATCCAGAAAACTTTCCAGATCACTTTGGTGTTCAGTCCTTCGTGTGCTTTCTCTTCACTCTCATGCGATACATGTTCGTGATGAATGTCGGGGGAGATGAATTCTTCTGACATATTGTTTGGGTTGTTGGTAGCGGATATTTAGTATTTAGTATTGAGTATTGGGTATTCAGTAATGAGAGTTGATGTCTTACTTGATTTCAGGATTTTCGATTTAGGAGTTGAGGTGATGACGCTTTTGTTTCAAATAATTCCGGTTCAATCTTGACTCTTGATTCCTGATTCTTGATTCTTATTCCCTCAACTACACGAGGTAGAAGAACGTAAACACAAACACCCACACCAAATCCACGAAGTGCCAGTACAATCCCACCTTTTCAACCAGTTCATAATCCTTCTTTCGATCCAGGGCGCCTTTTGATACGAGAATGAATACAATGAAGTTAATGACCACTCCGCTGAAGACGTGGAAGCCGTGGAAGCCGGTGATAAAGAAAAAGAAGTTGCCGAACAATGGTGTGTTCCCATATTCATTTTCTCTCAGGTTGGCACCTTCAATATGTTTAGTTGCTGTGGAGATGAGCGCCTGCGCTTCGGCTCCTTCAACAGATTTTCCTCCGTGAAATTTCAGGACGCCTGGTTCAAGGTCATCGGTGCGTGCGAAACGGCCGTCGGCAAGCACATACGCTCCGCCTTTGGAACCTTCAATGAAATGATACCACTCCCATGCCTGTGAACCAAGGAACATCAGTCCGCCAACGATGGTGAGTCCCAGCCAGAGCTGTACACTTTTTCTTTTCATGAAATGCCCGGCATCAACGGCAAGAACCATCGTTACCGAACTCATGATGAGGATGAAGGTCATCAACCCGACATAGGCCAGGGGAACATGGCCATGAATAAAAGGAAAGTGCGTAAACACTTCTCCCGGTGTCGGCCAGATATCCGTGAAACGATGGCGTAACGTTCCGTATGCAACCAATAAACTGGAAAATGTGAAGGCATCGGAAACAAGGAAAATCCACATGTATAGTTTTCCCCAACGAACATTGAACGGGGAATGTCCG
The DNA here is from genome assembly GCA_026391945.1 of Bacteroidota bacterium. GTDB lineage: Bacteria > Bacteroidota > Bacteroidia > AKYH767-A > 2013-40CM-41-45 > JAPLDA01. The sequence goes on from JAPLDA010000059.1 coordinate 4,067, forward strand.
CCGTCCCACACACTCTTTTTTGTTGCTACAGTTGTATCAGCTGCCATGGCTTTGCTTCTGGTTTTTCGTTTTTATTGTGATCCGGCAATATTAACAAAGAATTTGTTACGAAATATTTTTTTTTAAAGAAACTGTTTAATTTAATATGGTAAAAACCTGATGCGGTTTTTGATTTTCTTTTACCGGATATAAAGTAAAAAGAAAAAAAGGTATACCCAAAGTCCGCCGAGAAAGTGCCAGTAGATGGCGCATAATCTCACTCCGTTATGATCCGATTTTGAATATTTCCCTGATAAGGCCCGCAAAAGCACCACCAGCAAGGCAATCATTCCTCCCAGCACATGTGCCACATGCAAACCGGTGATGACATAAAGAAAAGATCCTGCGACGTTACCGGTGTTTGCAATATCAGCGGCAGTTTCTTTTGCAGCCGGAATATATTCATAGGCCCCGGTGATGTCCTTAATCTGCCCCACAAAATAAATTCCCTGCGAAACCAGCTGCGACCAGGCGAGGTATTGAAAAACCACGAAACCGATTCCAAAAACCGTTGTGAGTGAAACCGCCAGTTTAAAATTTGACTGGTTTTCTTTTCTCACAGACACTACCGCCCATTGCATGGCGATGCTGCTGAGTACAATGAGGATGGTGCTCACAATAAATAATGAAGGCAAAGCAAACTGCGCCCATTTTCCTTCTCCCTGGCGAACAATGTAGCCGCTGGTGAGGCCTGCAAAAAGCATGGAGATGCTGATCAATCCAAGCCACAGCAAACCTCTTGTCGCTTTGATTTTGGTAATTTGTTTTTCGTTTTCGGGCAATGTCAATTCCATTTTATTTAAAAGATTTTATCAAGCATGATGACAATCTGAACAACAGGAAGGTAAAAAAATGATCCGAACATGAGACGTTGCGCGGCTTTAATGGAACAGCTTTCAAACAGCCGGTACGATTGGTAGGTAAACATCATTCCGCAGACGGCGATGATGCACATACCGGTGATCCCCGTGATGTTGAAATGATAGATCAGCAAGGCAAGCGGCACCAGCGAAGAAGTGTACACCATGGTGATGAAGGCCGTACTCTTCGTTCTTCCTCCCGCCGTCGGAAGCATTTTAAAACCAACTTTCCTGTAATCATCATCGAGGTTCCATGCAATCGCCCAGAAATGCGGAAACTGCCAGATGAACTGGATGACATATAACATGACGGCTTCCAGCCCGATCTCATTCTTCGCAGCAATCCAGCCGAGCATCGGTGGAAAAGCTCCGGGGATGGCACCAATCAGAACTGAAAATGAAGTGTATCTTTTTGACGGAGTGTAAGCTGTTGTATACAGGAGCAATGAAAGCGCACTCAGCATTCCGCACAACGGGTTCATCAGTAGCCAAAGCATTGAAATTCCGGCGACACTCATCAGCGATGCGGAAATGATGGCCTCCGTGGTACTCATTCTTCCGTCGGGCAACGGGCGCAAAGCGGTCCGGCTCATCTGCCTGTCAAGATCCTTTTCAATCACCTGGTTGAAGGCATTGGATGCGCCGGTGACCATGTAGCCGCCGGTGACAAGAATCAGCAACTGAGTCCAGGAAAAATCGCCGCGTGTGGCAATCACAAATCCCATGGCAGCGGAAAAAACAACGAGGCCGGACAAACGCATCTTGGTGAGTTGTCCATAATCCTGAAGTTTCGCTGCGAATGAAAATTGCTTTTCGATGGCGATTGATTTTTGAAAAGGCACGATGAAGTATTGGGATTTTCGGGCTGCAAGTTTACCAATAAATCGGAAAGTGTCAAAAAATAAATGCCGAAATGCGGATACGGAGTTTCTTTTTCACAATGAAATACAGTACGAGGTTCAGAAAAATGAGAGATCCGGCTGAAGCAATGGCGCCGCCGGTCATTCCCATCGAAGGAACCAGGATCATGTTAAGCGCCACATCGAGCATGCCGGAAATAACCAGGACAAGCAGGAAAGTTTTTTGGTTGCCTGTCATGGTCATCATCGCGGCAACCATCCCTGTAAAAGCATTTACAAGTTGACCTGCCGTTAAAATGATCAGAGGCAGATACGATGCGATGAAAGCCGTTCCGAAAACCTGCAGGATCAATTTTCCAAACACGAGGATCACCAATGCAATCGGCAAGGTGATCAGGACAATCAACCGCGAGGTATTCCGGATCATCCCCTGCAGTTTTTCCATTTGCCTGCTTTCATATAATTCACTGATCCGCGGAGCAAAAACATAATCCACCACGATCAACCCGAAAGGAACAAAACCGGAAATCATCGACGCAGCAGCGTAAATTCCTGCATGGGTATTTCCAAAATAGTTGCTGATAAAAAGCACATCGATTTTTTTCAGCACCAATGTGAAAAGGGAAATCACCAGCAGCGTAACTGAAACAGAAAACCATTTTTTTCTTTCATAGTCCGGCACCGCTTCTGTGACCTGTTCCTTTAATTCCATCCGCAACCGCCGGGAAATAAAAAGAAAAACGATTACCACGCAGAAGAAATAAATCATCAGGGCTGCATCCACGTTCAGTTTTTCCTGGTTGAAACGGTAGCAGAGATAGCTGATCATACTCACCATCACAGGCAGAAGGACATAAAACGGGATGAGGGAAATTTTAATCCGGTGCATCGCACGAAGCACCGAACTGTAGTAATGTATGAAAGCGAGAAAAGGCAGCACGAGTACCGACCAGAACCATGCTTCTGAAAAACTGATGACGAAAACCGGAGAAACCCTTTCAGTTTGCTCCATTCGTGCCTTGCCAGATGTGAAGGAAAATAGCGCAGCACGGAAGTATCGAATCCGAACATGCTGAACACAGCGAGGAAATTCAGCCAGGTAAAAATGACGGTATAGTTTCCGAAACCTTTTGCTCCCATCAGGCGGGCGAGCAGCACCTGGTTGATGAAGATCAGTCCAAGCCCGGCGAGGCGTATGATGAAAGTCTGTGAGGTAACACGGAATGATTTGCTGTTTTTAATTTCTTCCGACAGGATGGACAGGTATTTCTTTATCATCATTGGAAAAAAAACAGTGATGGATGAATGCTATCGAAAAAAATTATTTGCCGGAACCGCAGAAATCAAGAACTACTTTATCAGCAGCAACAGCAAGCGTCCTGAATTCCTTATGGGCGACCAGGAACACGATGATGTCGGCTTCCAGTACAGCTTTCATGGAATCGGTGATTTCAAGTTCAGGATGTTTGCGAAGGTTGGGTTCCACCGCCATCACCCGGTAATTCTCCTTTTCCAGTGCATGAAATATCTCAAGAGAAGGCGACTCACGCAAATCGTCGATGTCGGCTTTGTAAGAAAGTCCCATGCAGGCGATCATTGGAACTTTTCCTTTTTGTGACTGAAAACTTGCCGCCTCTTTTTTTATTTTTCCGATCACCCAGTCTTTTTTATACTGGTTGATGAGCCTTGCCTGTTTGATGATCTTCGCTTCTTCTTTGAACTCCGAAACGATAAACCACGGATCCACAGCGATGCAATGCCCGCCTACTCCCGGGCCGGGCTTCAGGATTTTCACCCTCGGATGTTTACTGGCGAGATCGATCAGTTCATTCACGTTGATGTTTGCCTTGTCGCAGATGATGGAAAGTTCATTCGCAAAAGCGATGTTCACATCGCGGTAAGCATTTTCCACCAGCTTACACATTTCGGCTGTGCGTGAATTGGTTTTGTGAAGATCTCCTTTCACGAATTTAGAATAAAACCCAAGTGCTGCATCGGTTGATGAATCATCAATGCCACCGATTACGCGGTCGTTGTTCTGGAGTTCATAGATCACGCTTCCCGGAAGTACACGCTCCGGGCAATACGCAATGGAAATTTTATTTTTCAGCTCGGGGCGTTCTTTGAAAATCAACTGCGACATCTTTTCAGTGGTTCCCACCGGGCTGGTGGATTCAATGATAAACAGGTTTCCTTCTTTCAGGAACGGCAACACCATCCGCGTGGCGGATTCCACGAAAGAAAGATCCGGTTCGTGATCGCCTTTGAAGGGTGTTGGTACGGCGACAAGAAACACATCCGCTTCTTCTGCTTTGGAGGAAGCAACCAAAAAACCCTGTGTGACATCGTAATGTACGAGGCCTTCCAGTTCAGGTTCAACGATGTGAATCTTTCCCTTGTTGACGGTATCCACGACATGCTGGTTCACATCCACTCCGTGAACATGAATTCCTTTGCTGGCTATCAGCGCTGCCGTTGGCAGACCGATGTAGCCCATTCCCATAATGACTACTTTCATAAGTTTTCATTGTACGGAGGAAAAAAAAAATCGTTATAACGGAAAAGAAAAAAAGTGGTTAACGAAGGAATTCCAGAATTTTTTCGCTGGCGCCTTTTCTTTCCTCAACATAATTTTTAGCAGAAGAAGAAATTTGCAAACGTTTGCTTTCGTCACTCAGCAACGACTTTAACATATCAGCCAGTTCCTTTTCATTGCTGACGGAAAAAGCAACACCAAGATCAACAAGATCAACGGCTTCTTGAAAACGCTTGTAATTGGTTCCAAAAAAAACAGGCATTCCGAAAACGGCCGCTTCCAAAGTATTGTGTATGCCGCTTCCGAAACCACCGCCGATAAAAGCAAACGATCCATACCGGTATAAAGATGACAACACACCAATGCTATCAATGACCATCACTTCCGCTGAAGAAATATTTTCTTCTTTTGCTTCAGAATACCAGATCGTTTTAAAAGTTGAAAATGACTGCATCACATTCCTGATCCTGTTTTCACCGGTTTCATGAGGAGCAATCACCATTTTCAATTTTCGGTTTTCCTGTTTCATTTTAGACATGACAGCCACGAGAACCTGTTCATCTTTTTCCCATGTGCTCCCTGCGATCAGCAGCGGAAATCCGTTTTTGAATTTTTCAATCAGCGGAAATGATTTTGCCTGTGAAGCAATTTCAACAACACGGTCGAAGCGCGTATCGCCGGTGACCTTGCATGATGAGATGCCAATGGAATGGAGCATCCGTTCCGACTGTTCATCCTGCAGAAAAAAATACGAAACGTTTCTCAGCATGTCCCTGAAAAAACTTCCGTACCATCGGAAGAACCGGTGTTTCTTCCTGAAAATAGCTGAGACCAGGTAAACGGGAATGTTGTTTTTTTTAAGCTCGCGGAGGTAATGAAACCAGTATTCATACTTGATGAAAAAAACGTTCGAAGGATTCACCATCGAAATAAATTCCTTTGCATTGGAACGGGTATCAAGAGGAAGATAGAAAATGAAATCCGCGCCGTCGTAATTTTTCCTGTTCTCATACCCGGAAGGAGAAAAAAAAGTAAGGACTATTTTATATTCCGGTTTTTCTTTTTTGAATTTTTCCAGCAACGGCCTTCCCTGTTCAAACTCACCCAACGATGAACAATGAAACCAAACCCGCTTCTCTCCCGGTTTCATGGCCAGTCGCAGACGACTGAATAAATCTTTTCTCCCGCTGATCCACAACTTCGCTTTCCTGTTCCCGGAAAAAGCGGCAAGTTGAATCACCAGCCTGTAAAAAAAAACAGCGAGGTTATAAAACAACAACATCATCGGTCATGCCTCAGTTTGGACTTTTTTTAAAAACCTTTGCGCTCTTTGCGCCTTTGCGAGAACCTTTTCAGGCAAGCCCTGCTAAGAATTTTCGAATCATAAACTGCAATATCATCTGTAAAAGAAATCAATTGTAATAATATTGTCGTGGTACACGCTTGTAAATCGGGATGAGCCAGGCGAACCGGAAACCAAAGAGTAAATCGAGTCGTGATTTCGTATCTTTTTCCATCGTATCAAAATTAAAATCCCGCCGGTTTTTGGTGAAGGCCTGTGTAAACTCAAAACCTCCCATGAAATTCACCATTCTCCTGTTGCTGAAATTTACGTATCCTAAAAATTCGGTAACAGATAAACCATTGGTGAGCCGGTCGTATCCTTTTTTATACTCATCGCTTAATTGCGGTGCGGAGTTGCGTTTGTCTTCAATGCGGATTTTATGCTGCAGCAATCCTGCGCCTAACGTCACCACCAAACCCGAATTCGGATTCGGTCCGATGACGGGAAATATTTTTCCGGCTTTGGCACTGAACATCAACCCACGTTCATACAGCAGGATGTCGGCGTAAAAACCATCTTCACCAATAATATAACCCTGTGAGGTGCTGATCTTATCGAGTATGTTCGTTTCTTTCACCCGTTCGCTGAAAAGAAATTCGCCATCAATTCCGAAGATCCAGTTCTTCTTTGTCTTCCACTGAAACGTTCCGCCCACGTTAAAATTATTTCCGAAACGTTTGGCCATGTCGCCTCCGGGAATTTGGTAAGCGAAAGTTCCGCCGAGCATCACGAATGAAACCGAAGAATCTCTCACGCTGAATTGCGCCGAAGCGTCACGAACCATAAACGCTGCCACGAGGCCAACCAAAAAACAGGAAATGATTTTCGTTTTCATTGTCCGCGAAGATAGAAAGAAGTTGGGAGATGGTTCGTTAACAAGAGTTGCTCAAAAAGGGTCGTCGTTCAAAGCAACCGGGTTCTGAGTTCACGAAATCATCATCCTCTTATGATCCTGAAATCTGCTCCAAACCCGCCACGAATCAAGGCTGTAAGCAGTCATCACCGGTCAGAAATTTATGCCTATATTCGCATGCATTTTTAGAGAAATATGGGAAAAATTCAGATGGTTGATCTCATCAGTCAGTATGAGAAAATTCAACCGGAAATTGACAAGGCTGTACTCGATGTGATTCGTTCTTCTGCTTACATCAACGGGCCGGACGTAAAACTTTTCCAGGCGGAGTTGGAAAACTATTTAGGAGTAAAGCATGTGATTCCATGTGCGAACGGAACGGATGCCTTGCAGATCGCCATGATGGCGCTTGGCTTCCAGCCGGGTGATGAGGTGATCACCGCTTCGTTCACCTACGTGGCCACTGCAGAAGTCATCGCCTTGCTGAAACTGAAACCTGTTCTGGTGGATGTGAACCCGGATACGTTTACGCTCGATCCGAAAGCGGTGGAAGCTGCCATCACCAGCCGCACCGTTGCCATTGTTCCGGTTCATCTTTTCGGGCAATGTGCCGACATGGATGCCATCATGGATATTGCTAATCGCCACAAGCTGGCCGTGATCGAAGACGTAGCCCAGGCCATCGGTGCGAATTATTATTCCAATGGCAACAGCGGTTCCAAAAAAGCCGGAACCATCGGAACCATTGGCTGCACCTCTTTTTTCCCTTCCAAGAATTTAGGTTGTTACGGCGATGGCGGAGCTCTTTTCACCAACGACGATGAACTCGGAAAAAAAATCAGGATGATTGCCAACCATGGCCAGTCCGTACAATATTACCACGACGAAATCGGCGTGAACTCACGGCTCGATAGTATGCAGGCTGCCATCCTGCGCATCAAGCTCAAACACCTCGATGACTATGCAACCGCACGGCAACAGGTCGCTGACTATTACAACAAAGCATTTGCAAATCATCCGAACATCAAAACACCGGTACGGTTTAAAAATTCCGATCATGTGTATCATCAATATACACTCGTTCTTCAAAATGCCGACCGGAATAAACTGAGAGAGTTTCTTGCAACAAAGGAAATTCCCGCTATGATTTATTATCCCGTTCCGCTACATCTTCAGAAAGCCTATCGCGATCCGCGGTATAAAGAGGGAGCGTTCCCGGTCACCGAAAAATTATGCAGCAGCGTCATCTCCCTCCCGATCCACACGGAGATGAAAGAAGAAACGATGAAATACATTTCACAATCCGTTCTCGATTTTTTTAACTAACCCATTCTCAAATCAACAAACCAGTAAATTAAAAAATGAAAATAGCAGTCGTCGGAACGGGATATGTAGGATTGGTTTCAGGAACCTGTTTTGCTGAAACAGGAAATCATGTGACGTGCGTTGACATCAACAAAGAAAAAGTGGAGCAGATGAAACGCGGTGAGATTCCCATCTATGAACCTCATCTCGACACCATGTTCGAGCGCAACATCAACCAGGGCCGCCTTACGTTTACCACCGATCTTGAAGAAGGCATTAAAGACGCAAAAGTCATTTGCCTCGCATTGCCTACTCCTCCTGACGGTGACGGCGCTGCCGATCTCCGTTTCATCCTCGAAGTGGCTGACCAGTTAGGTCATCTCATCAAAGAATACAAAGTAGTGGTGAATAAAAGTACGGTGCCTGTCGGAACCGCCGAAAAAGTTCATGCTGCCATTGCAAAAAATTGCAAGTCGGAGTTTGATGTCGTTTCCAATCCTGAATTTCTACGTGAAGGATTTGCCGTAGATGATTTCATGAAACCCGATCGCGTGGTGATCGGCACCCGTTCTGAAAAGGCAAAAAAAATCATGACCGATCTGTACGCTCCGTTTGTACGCCAGGGAAACCCGGTGTATTACATGGATGAACGTTCGGCGGAACTCACCAAGTATGCAGCGAATGCATTCCTCGCCACCAAAATTTCGTTCATGAATGAAATCGCCAATTTGTGCGAACGTACTGGCGCGAATGTGGACATGGTGAGGATCGGGCTTGGCGCTGACAGCCGCATTGGCAAACGATTCCTCTTTGCCGGTATCGGTTACGGCGGAAGTTGTTTCCCGAAAGACGTGCAGGCGCTTGCCAAAACTTCATCTGACTACCACTACGATTTTAAAATTCTGAAATCGGTGATGGCAGTCAATCAACTGCAGCATCAGACGATCGTGGATAAAATCAAAAAGCATTTTCACAACGACATCAGGAATAAAAAATTCGCCTTGTGGGGACTTGCATTCAAACCTGATACGGATGATATCCGCGAAGCACCGGCACTTCACATCATTGATCAGCTGAAAAAAGAAGGAGCTGTTATTTCAGCTTTTGATCCGCAGGCCATGAAGAACGTTCAGAAAAGTATCGGTGATTCGATTCATTATGGAACGGATGAATACGATGTTTTAAAAAATGCAGATGCCCTGATCATCGCAACGGAATGGTCGCTGTTCAGGAATCCTGATTTTGAAAAAATGATTTCGCTGATGAAAAGCAAAACGATTTTCGACGGACGGAACCTGTACGATCTGAACCAGATGAAAGAATTGGATTTCAGTTACTATAGTGTGGGGAGGGAAACTGTTTTAAGGAATAAGGAATAAAGCATAGAGCATAAAATATTCATTCTTCAACATTCAACAAAAAATGAAAAGAGTTCTGATCACCGGTGCTGCAGGATTTCTCGGATCACATCTGTGCGACCGGTTTATCAGGGAAGGATTTCATGTGATCGGAATGGATAACCTGATTACAGGCTCCCTGAAAAACATTGAACATCTTTACAAGCTGAAGGAATTTGAATTTTATCATCACGATGTTTCCAAGTTCGTTCATGTTCCCGGCAAACTCGATTACATCCTCCATTTCGCTTCACCGGCAAGCCCGATCGACTATTTAAAAATTCCCATCCAGACTTTGAAAGTCGGATCCCTCGGAACACACAACCTGCTCGGCTTGGCCAAATCAAAAAAAGCATGCATTCTTGTTGCATCCACTTCCGAAGTATACGGTGATCCGCTGGTTCATCCGCAGAATGAAGATTACTGGGGACATGTAAATCCTGTTGGTCCGCGCGGCGTGTATGACGAAGCGAAGCGTTTCCAGGAAGCCATCACCATGGCTTATCATACCTATCACAATCTGGAGACCAGGATCGTAAGAATTTTTAACACCTATGGTCCGAGGATGCGGCTGAACGACGGAAGAGTTTTGCCGGCATTCATCGGCCAGGCTTTACGCGGAGAAGACCTCACCATTTTCGGTGACGGCAGCCAGACTCGTTCGTTCTGTTATGTGGATGATTTGATCGAAGGAATTTACCGGTTGCTGATGAGTGATTATACCAACCCGATGAACATTGGAAACCCGGATGAAATTTCCATCAAAGATTTTGCAGAAGAAATCATCAGGCTTACCGGGACAACCCAGAAAATTATTTACAAAGAATTACCGACTGACGATCCGAAGCAACGGCAACCGGATATTACCCGTGCAAAAAAAATACTCGGATGGGAACCTAAAATCAAGAGAAGTGAAGGATTGAAAATTACGTATGAATATTTCAAAAACCTTTCTCCTGAAGAATTGTATAACACGGCACATCGCTCCTTTGAGAAAAAAGAACAATTTTGAATTCATCGGATGCGAGGTACTGATGAAGATGAATGATCAATCAAACTGAGAATAAAAAATGATTCCCGGAAAAAATACTGAATACACCGCTCACCCGACAGCAGTTATTGATGAAGGTTGTGTCATTGGTAAGGGAACCCGAATCTGGCATTTCTCTCACATCATGCCAGGTTGCCGCATCGGAGAAAATTGTAACATCGGGCAGAACGTGGTGGTATCCCCGGAAGTTGTTTTAGGAAATAATGTCAAAGTCCAGAACAACGTTTCCATCTACACCGGCGTTACCTGCGATGACGATGTATTCCTCGGTCCTTCGATGGTTTTCACGAATGTGATGAACCCGAGAAGTGCCGTGAGCAGGAAAACCCAATATGCAAAAACACATGTCGGCAAAGGCGCTTCCATCGGAGCGAATGCAACCATCGTATGTGGAAACGACATCGGTGAATATGCTTTCATTGGTGCTGGATCCGTCGTTACGAAAAGTATTCATGCTTTCGCACTGGTGATGGGAAACCCGGCAAAGCAAACAGGATGGATGAGCGAATTCGGTCACCGTCTTCATTTCGATTCAAATGGACTCGCAGTTTGTCCTGAGAGCAAACAGGAATATAAACTGGAAGACAAACTGGTTACAAGAATAAAATAATGCTGAACTTTGATTCAGCAAGCAGAACAACAGGAAATGATACAGGATCAGACAATCATAAAATTTGCAGTCATCGGCTCAGGGCACATCGGGAAACGTCATGCTGAAATGATCAGGCGGAATCCCGAATCACAACTGGTGGCCATGTGCGATGTAAAAGCAAAAGACGAACTCGGACTGAATGATCTCGAAGTTCCTTTTTTTACATCGGTGGATGACTTATTCAAATCCGGCATTGCCATGGATGTGGTTTGCATCTGCACACCAAACGGTTTGCATGCCGAACACTGCCTGAAAGCACTCGAACAGAAAAAACATGTGGTGATTGAAAAACCGATGGCCTTGAATGTGGCCGATTGCGAAAAAATTATTTTCAAATCGTTGCAGGTATCGAAGCAGGTTTTCTGCGTGATGCAAAACCGTTATTCGCCGCCTTCCGCATGGATCAAGGAAGTCGTGGTGAATGACCTGATGGGAAAAATTTTCATGGTGCAACTGAATTGCTACTGGAACCGCGACAACCGTTATTACACAGGAAAAAACTGGAAAGGTTCGGCGGATTGCGACGGTGGAACTTTGTTTACGCAATTCTCTCACTTCATCGACATCATGTACTGGCTTTTCGGCGACATCACCGACATACAGGCCAAGTTCGCCGACTTCAATCACCACGACATCACGGCATTTGAAGATTCAGGCCTTGTCTCTTTTCAGTTTGTAAACGGGGGAATGGGTTGCATCAACTACTCCACTTCCGTGTGGGATAAAAACCTTGAAAGCAGCATCACCATCATCGGGGAAAAGGGAAGTGTAAAGATAGGCGGGCAGTACATGAACGAAGTGGAATATTGCCACATCCGGGATTACACCATGCCTGTGCTGGATCCTGTGAACCCTGCCAATGATTACGGCGCTTATAAAGGCTCAGCCGCCAACCACCATTACATCTTCGAAAATGTCATCGATACATTAAAAGGCCGGACCACAGCCACCACCAATGCTTTGGAAGGACTGAAAGTGGTGGACATCATTGAACGGATTTATTCATTAAGAAAATTAAAAAAATTAACACAATAATTCAGTGCGGATTTTCCGTGACTGAACTAACCTTTCAACAATATGTACCAGGATTTAACAGGGAAGAAAAAAAAATTAGCGGTGCTCGGACTGGGTTATGTCGGGCTGCCGATTGCACTTGAGTTTGCAAAAAATATACAAGTGATCGGTTTCGACATCAACGAGAAACGCGTGGAGAAAATGAAACAGGGAATTGATCCGAGCGGGGAACTGGATTCGGCCGCCTTTGAAGGCTGCGATATTGAATTCACGCATGACCCCGGGAAATTAAAAGACGCTTCCTTTTATATTGTCACCGTCCCGACTCCCATTGACGAACACAACCTGCCTGATCTCCGGCCTGTGCTGGGCGCAACAAAGTTCATCGGCAACGCACTTAAAAAAGGAGATTACATTGTGTATGAATCCACTGTTTACCCGGGATGCACCGAAGAAGATTGTTTGCCCATCCTCGAAGAACTTTCCGGCTTGAAATGCAAAGAAGATTTCAAACTCGGATTTTCCCCGGAACGGATCAACCCCGGCGATAAGGAACATACCATTTCCAAAATTCTTAAAGTTGTTTCAGGATGTGATGAAGAAGCGCTGGAGAATATTTCCAAAGTGTACGAGATCATCGTGAAGGCAGGCGTGTTCAAAGCCGCTTCCATCAAGGTTGCTGAAGCGGCAAAGATCATTGAGAATACACAGCGTGATGTGAACATTGCATTGATGAATGAACTTTCCATCATCTTCAATAAAATGGGCATCAATACGTATGATGTCCTGGAAGCAGCCGGAACGAAATGGAATTTCATCAAGTTCTATCCGGGACTGGTTGGCGGACATTGCATCGGCGTGGATCCTTATTATCTGACTTACAAAGCACAGGAAGTGGGCTACCATGCACAGGTGGTGAACAGCGGCCGCTATGTGAACGACAGCATGGGATTTTATGTGGCGAAGCAAACGGTAAAAAAAATCATCGCCGCCGGAAAAGATGTCAGCAAGGCAAAGGTGCTGGTGATGGGCGCCACATTTAAAGAAAACGTGGAAGACATCCGGAACTCCAAAGTGGCCGATGTGGTGAAAGAACTTATTTCCTATGGTGTACATGTGGACGTAACCGATCCGAAAGCAGATTCGGAAGAGATGAAACACGAATACGGATTTGAATTGATCAGCAAGATTGGAACCGGCTATGATGCCGTCATCGTTGCCGTTCATCACAATGAATATGTCAACCTGGATGAGAATTATTTTCTTTCCATCACCAACCAGGATGCGATCCTGGTGGATATCAAAGGAAGCTATAAAGGAAAAATAAAAAAACTTGCATACTGGAGTTTGTAAGCCGGTTGCAGAATCACGACCTTGAAAAACATTCTCGTCACCGGCGGCGCCGGGTACATCGGCTCACACACTGCAGTAGAACTGCTCAACAAGGGTTACCGGGTTACGATCCTGGACAACCTGAGCAATTCGAGGGCTGAGGTTCTCCACTCCATTGAAAAGATCACAGGGAAACGTCCTGACTTTTTTGAACTGGATCTGTGTGACAGAAATTCGCTGGAACATTTTTTCAATACACAAAAAATAGATGCCTGCATTCATTTCGCTGCGTATAAAGCGGTGGGAGAATCGGTAGATGAACCGCTGAAGTATTATCGCAACAATCTTCTTTCACTGATCAACCTTGCGGAATTGATGATCGAAAAAAAAACAGATCATTTGGTCTTCTCTTCTTCCTGTTCCGTTTATGGTGAACAGGATAAATTGCCGGTGAATGAAAACTCTCCTTTGCCAAAAGCGGAATCCCCATACGGAAATACCAAACAGATCGGCGAAGAAATCCTGGCCGATACCGTAAAGGTGAACCCGTTCAATGTAATTGCACTCCGCTATTTCAATCCTGCCGGGGCGCATGAGAGCGCACTCATCGGTGAATACCCGATCCAGCCGCCCAACAACCTGGTTCCGGTGATCACGCAAACAGCCATCGGCAAAAGAAAATCCATGACTGTTTTCGGAAGCGATTACTCCACACCCGACGGAACATGCATCCGGGATTACATTCATGTCGTCGACATTGCGAAAGCTCATGTCGTTGCCATTGAACGGTTAATCCATAAGAAAAATAAAAACAGGTTCGAAGTTTTCAACCTGGGAACAGGGACAGGCCATTCGGTGATGGAGGCCATTCATGCTTTTGAAAAAGCAACGAATGTTAAATTAAATTATACCATTGGAGAAAAACGAGCAGGTGATGTTGAAAAGGTCTGGGCTGATACCGAGCTGGCAAACCAGGAACTTGGCTGGAAAGCCGCACTGGAACTGGAAGACATTATGCAATCCGCCTGGAAGTGGGAGTTGAAGTTAAAGGAAGAAGCGGGAGTTGAGAATTGAGTTAAAAAAAATATTACTTAATGACTTCAAATCTCAAAATCCAAAATCCTAACATCCTAAATAAAGAAGTACCAGGCATCAACCAAACAAACATGAGTTACAAAAAAACAATTCTAATTACAGGCGGAGCGGGCTTCATTGGTTCACACGTGGTTCGTTTATTCGTGAACAAATACCCGGATTATTTGATTGTGAACCTCGACAAACTTACGTATGCCGGGAACCTGGAGAACCTCGAAGACGTCGAGAACAAAGAGAACTACAAATTTGTGAAAGGAGACATCGTTGATGCCAATTTCGTTCACCGGCTTTTTGATGAGAATAAATTTACCTCCGTCATTCACCTCGCCGCCGAATCGCATGTGGATCGTTCCATTTCCAACCCGATGGATTTCATCATGACCAACGTGGTGGGAACGGTGAACCTGCTGAATGCCGCTCGGAAGAGCTGGCTCTCCCCTGCCGTTGGACATGCAGCGTCATCAACCGGCGATGCGAAAAATCTTTTTTATCATGTGTCCACCGATGAAGTGTATGGCTCACTCGGAGCCACTGGTTTTTTCACCGAAGAAACACCGTACGATCCTCACAGCCCATACTCAGCTTCCAAAGCGAGTTCTGATCACATGGTGCGTGCCTACCATGATACATACGGCCTGCCGGCCGTGATCTCCAACTGCTCCAACAATTACGGCTCACATCATTTTCCTGAAAAGCTGATCCCGCTTGCCATCCACAACATCAAAAACAACCAGCCGGTTCCAGTGTACGGGAAAGGTGAAAACATTCGCGACTGGTTGTTTGTTGAAGATCATGCAAGAGCCATCGATCTTATTTTTCACCGGACCAATGCAGGTGAAACGTATAACATCGGAGGAAACAACGAATGGAAGAACATCGACCTCATTCACCTGCTGTGTGAAATCATGGATAAAAAATTAAACCGGGAAAGCGGAACCTCGGCGAAGTTGATTACATTCGTCAAGGACAGGGCCGGGCACGATCTCCGTTATGCAATCGACTCGTCGAAACTCAGAAGAGAACTGGGATGGAATCCATCCTTAAAATTTGAAGAAGGTCTTGAGAAAACAGTTGACTGGTACCTCGCCAATGAAAACTGGCTTAACCGTGTTACTTCCGGGGAATACAAAAAATACTATGAACAGCAATACGTTCAGCGCTGACACGAAGGAACAACAATCACTGCAACAGCCAGGTCAACTATAAAAAACAACTTCAACAATTTCATTAATCCAGGTAACAGGTATTTACTTCCCCTCCTAAATATCCTATGAGCATGTTTGAAAAAGCCTTTCATAACGAAACATTAAGTGACAAAACATTCCTGATAACAGGTGGTGCCGGTTTCATCGGCAGTAACCTGGTTGAGTACCTGCTGAAATATGGCGCCGGTAAAGTGCGTGTGCTCGACAACCTGCTTACGAGCAAGATGGAAAACATGGCGCCTTTTTTATCACATCCGAATTTTGAATTCATGGAAGGCGACATCCGGGATCTTGACGCATGCAGGAGAGCATGTGCCGGCATGCACTATGTTTCACACCAGGCCGCTTTGGGTTCTGTTCCACGTTCTCTCAATCACCCTCTCACTACGCATGATATCAATGCCACCGGTTTTTTACACATGCTCGATTCAGCACGGTATGAAAAAGTAAGACACTTCGTATATGCAAGTTCTTCATCGGTATATGGTGATCATCCCGTTTTACCAAAGCGCGAAGATGAAACCGGGAACCTGCTTTCACCTTATGCCGTTTCAAAAAAAACAAATGAACTGTATGCCGGAGTTTTTATTTCTGCTTATGGAATGAACATCACCGGCCTGCGGTATTTCAACGTGTTCGGGCCGAAGCAAAGTCCTGACGGGCAGTATGCCGCTGTGATTCCGCTGTTCATGAATGCTGTACTGAATAACGAGCCGCCTTTCATCGACGGCGATGGCAACCAGACGCGTGATTTTACTTTTGTTGAAAATGCGGTTCAGGCAAATGTCAGGGCCATGCTGTCGGGCCCGGCGGATGCAAAGAATCATGTGCACAACATTGCTGTCGGTGAACGTGCTTCCGTGAATGAACTCTACAACATGATCGCTGAACTGGCAGGCTCCACTGTTAAACCGGTACATCGCGATTCGAGGGCCGGTGATATCCGTGATTCCCTGGCTGATATTTCGAGAGCAAAAAAAGCGATGGGGTATGAACCGGGAATTTTTCTTAAGGAAGGATTGAAATTAACGTTGGATTGGTTCAGGGAAAACCGGTAGCTTTATACCCGTTGATGAGTTTCTTAAAAAATCTTTTTACAGGTAAGACAGATAAGCCGGAATTCCCGGCAATGACGGATTATTCGGGCGTGCGGTGTGACATTCATTCCCATTTAATTCCCGGCATTGACGATGGTGTAAAAACCATTGAAGAATCAGTGGAAATGATCCGCCACTTTTATGATTTCGGATTCAGGAAACTCGTGACCACTCCTCATGTCATGAGCGATCACTACAAGAACACTTCCGGGATCATTTCAGAAGGACTGGATCGGGTTCGCCATGCTGTTGCACACGAAGGAATCGACATCGAACTGGAAGCCGCTGCGGAATATTATATTGATGAGTTCTTCCGTGAAAAAATTAAAAATGAAAAACTTCTGATGATCGGCGGAAAATACCTGCTGTTTGAAATCTCCTACATGAACCTTCCTGATAACTTGTCGGAGGTAATTTTTGAAATGAACCTGAAAGGATACAAACCACTATTGGCTCATCCTGAACGTTACCCGTTCTGGTATTCGAAATTTGAAGAATACCATAAACTGAAAGAACAGGGCGTGTTGTTCCAGGTAAACACCGGATCCATCGCAGGATACTACGGCCTGCCTGCAAAAAAAATCGCTGAGCGGATGATTGATGAAAACCTGATTGACTTTATCGGAAGTGATCTTCACGGTATCCGTCATGTACAGGCCATGCAACATGCGCTCAGCGACAAATATCTCTGGAAACTGGTTTCGCAGGGTGTAAAAAATTCTTCCCTGTAATCTTATTTGACGGAGTCTTTACCCATCATGCATCCTTTTTTCATGTCATGATCTTCTCCACCCTTCATGCAACCGTCTTTTCCGTCTCCACCTTTGCAGCAATCCTCGTGGTGCATGGCGCAACAATGACTCATGCCTCCACAATGGCTCCTTGATTCAAAACATTCTTCTTCACCATCGCCGGAGCGCATCATGATTTCTTTGTGCATCGTCATTCCGGACATGCATTTTTCCGACGGCGGGCAGATTCCGGTACTGCAAGCCATCATCATCGTACCTCTTCCCATCTGGCAAAGCAGGCTCAGGAAGGCAACGATGACAATAAAATAAGAAACAAGGGTGAAGAACTTTCCAAGATTTTCAGCTTTGGATTTTGCCAAAAGATACATTCCCGCTATAAGAGCGATCAATGTGAAAGCAACCGATACATAAGTAATCATAGGTGTGTTTTTTTAAATGGTGAGTGAGATTTTGATTTACAGTTTACAGTAACGAAAGTAACATAAAATTGTTTCCCGGATCATGCAGATCAACATTTTTTTTAAACCATGGCCTTGTATGTTTTCATAGCATCCGGGTAATACGGACACCAGCACTGTTAAAGAGTGCTTGAAATTTCAGGAAACAGGAATTTTCCTGCGTCCTGATTTAATTTCTCTCCCTTTCCATGCATAGAATCCGAATGGAGCCATGGCGCCAACCCATGCGATATAAAAGGGATAGATCATTTGTGCGGGTATGAACAGCCACAGCAATTTCATTCGTTGAAAAAATGCAGCCGTGTAAGCGAGGAGGAGAAATTCAGGAATTTGTTTGATCATCGCCACGTAAAAAAGCAAACGAAAAAATGTATGATTATAAAAACCAAAGAAGAAACACGCTATCAAACCGGCGTGTAACAGGTAAGCAGTTGCAGCATTCAGCAAAACAAACAAACTCATCCCGGAAGGAATTTTTGACGACCATCTTTTCCGCTGGTTCATGAAATCGGTGACCGTGTGCATCGTCTCTGTGTAAACAATGGCCTCACGTGATTTCAGAAAATAAATTCCGGCTGCATCCCGCTTTGCCATCTTCATCATCAATTGCGTATCATCTCCGGAAGGAATTCCATCGGCACCGGAAAACCCGCTTACTTCAAAAAAAGATTTTCTTGAATACGCCAGGTTGGCGCCATTGCACATCATGGGATGATGATTGGAAACCGAACCGGCGCCAATGCCTATGAGTCCCATGAATTCAAGGCTCTGAAATTTTTCGAAAACATTTTTCTCTTCATAAAAACAAACCGGCGCAGAAATCATGGAAGGATGCCTGCTTTCATAACAGGAAACAACAGCAGCCAGCCACTTTTCATTCATCCTGCAATCGGCATCGGTGGTAACGATCAACTCTCCGGCTGCATGCAGGACGGCCTTCGTAACAGCCTGCTTCTTATAAAGTGCACCTCCGTCTTGTGAATCATTTTGAAGAAAAGAAAAATTCCTGCCGGGAAATTCATCCATGACACGTCTGGCGATCGTTGATGTACGATCCACCGAATGATCATCCACCACAATGATCTCCAGTAGCGATTCCGGGTATTCCTGTTTCAACAAATCGCGAAGACAACCTTCGATGTTTCTCTCTTCATTCCTGGCGGGAACGATGACAGAAACCTTCGTATGAAATTCATTTTTAATCCGGGTTACATTCCTGTTTTTGCACCAGCCTGCAAGGCTCCATAAAATGAAAAGCGCGTACAACAGCGACAGGAATAAAAGTGTGAACGTGAAAGCCTGTGTCATCCTTTTCTCTTTTCAAGATGAAACATGAATACAAAAAATATCCCGGTCAATGCAGGAATCACGAGGTTGATCAACCAGAGGGAAACGGTGGCGTTCAGTATCGACAGGTGCTGATCCGTAACACTTCCTAAAAAAAAAGTGGCCACCGCTCCCCTTACTCCGATTTCCGTAAGGGCAATGGTTGGCACCAGCGACATGACGTAAAATATCATGGAGATCAGCATCAACGCAACCGGGTAATAAACATGAACATCAAACAAGATAAGTAAAAAATAAAACTGAAAGGTGAAAATGAAAAATCGGAGGAACGACAAAGCAAGGACACGCGTTAACTCCCGGTAAGAAAAATAACCGAACACTTCGGTGTATTTCAGCCATGTCCTGGTGAAGCGGAATTTTGCCAGCAGGTTTTCAAGCAATGAAACATTCAGGAAAAGAAAGGAACATAAAAAGACAAACACGATGATGAGTACCACTGTTCCGGCAAAAAAATAGTTGTTCATATTCACAAAATAATGAATGTAAAAAACCAGGCTCACTGAACCGGCTATCACCGTAACCAGCAACTGGCTAAGGTTTTCGATGACAGTAATCAAGGTTGCCTTCATCTTATCGGCGGTTTCCAGGTGAAAGATGCGCCCGGCATATTCACCAACCCGGTTCGGTGTAAAAAAGCTGATGGTCAATCCTGAAAAAACAGCTTCGAGAGATTTAATAAAACTGACGTGTTCAATTTTGCTGATCATCCATTTCCATTTCAAAGCTTCAACAGACCAGTTGAGGATCATGAAAAGAAAAACAATCAGGAGCAGAAAACCTTTCCGGCCGTCTGAAAAAATATGTTTGTATTCCAAAAGAAGATCCGACAGATTTTCTTTTTCAAAAACGCGCCTATAAATGAACCACAAGGCCAGTACGGCGATGGTCGCCTTCAGCAAAAGCGGCCATCCGCGTTTCAATTTATTTCTCTTACTTTGTTCCATCACACCTTTCCCGGTCGGCAAGCAAGTATAGGAAATTTTGTTTTTCATCCCGGCAAATGGTGAACGAAGATGCGCACAATCACCGATAAAATAATTTTAGGCATTGATCCCGGCACCAACATCATGGGTTACGGGTTGATCTGCATCAAGGGCAGCGGGATGGAATTAATCACGATGGGTGTTCTTCATCTGAAAAAGTCCGACGGACATGCCACGAAGTTGAAATGTATTTTTGAAAAAACACTTTCACTCATCGATGAATACAAACCCGATGACCTCGCCATTGAAGCGCCGTTTTTCGGAAAGAATATTCAGTCGATGCTGAAACTTGGCAGAGCGCAGGGCGTAGCCATGGCTGCCGGTTTATACCGGACCATACCGATCTTTGAATACTCTCCGAAAAAAATTAAGCAGTCCATTACAGGAAACGGCAATGCTTCAAAAGAACAGGTGGCCGTAATGCTTCAAACCCTCCTTTCCATCAAAGAATTGCCGGATTACCTCGATGCAACGGATGGATTGGCAGCAGCTGTCTGCCATTTTTTTCAAAACAGGAACAGTACTGAAACAAAAACGAAGGGAGGCTGGAACGCTTTTCTTTCGGCAAACCCGGAGCGCGTCGTTTCTAAATGAATTCTTTAGAAATCTGAATTGCTATTTTTTCAAGCTCTTCTTTTGGAACAGAAATTTTCGGACTTGCGAAATTCATATCACTCACACGGTTCATCGGGACGAGGTGAATGTGTGCGTGAGGAACTTCCAAACCGATGACGGCAATACCAACCCGTTTGCATGGAACCGCTTTCTCAATCGCTTTGGATACGCGTTTGGAAAAATGCCACAGCCCTTTGTACAACTCATCCTCCACATCAAAAATATAATCGATTTCCTTCTTCGGAATCACCAGTGTATGGCCTTTCACCAGCGGACTGATGTCGAGAAAGGCGAGGTAATGCTCATCTTCTGCAACCTTGTAGCAGGGAATTTCTCCGTTGACGATTTTAGTGAAAAGTGAAGCCATTGTACAATCTGTGGAAGGATGAACGACAAAATTAATGATACCATCATTCGATATAAAATAATCCAATCCGCCTTGGCGGAAGCATATGCCGATACGGTATTACCGTTTGATCTCGATAATTTCGAATTGAATTTTGCCGGAAGGCACGCTGATTTCGGCAACGTCGCCCACTTTTTTTCCGAGCAGTCCTTTGCCAATCGGTGAGCTGACAGAAATTTTTCCCATTTTCAGATCCGCTTCGTTTTCTGCCACCAGCGTATAGCTCATCACCTGTCCGTTGGTTTTGTTTTTAATCTTCACTGTTGAAAGCACCAGCGCCTTTGAGTTGTCGAGTTTGCTTTCGTCGATGATGCGTGCATTCGACATGACATCTTCCAGTTTTGAAATCTTCAGTTCGAGCATTCCCTGGGCATCTTTAGCTGCATCGTATTCTGCATTTTCGGATAAGTCGCCCTTGTCGCGCGCTTCCGCAATCTGTTGCGATATCCTGGGACGCTCCACATTCTTCAGTTGATTCAATTCCTCCTGTAATTTTTTCAGGCCCTCTTCGGTATAGTACTGGACTGCCATAATAAGTCAAATAAATAGTTCTCTTTAAGTATTGAAAGCAAAACAAGACCCCGAATAACGGGGTCTTGTGGCGATGCAAAGATAATTTTTTTTCTACAAACTGAACCTGGCTCCAAAGGAATGGGTTCCGCTGAACGGGTTGGTGGCGCGGTAGGAATAATCCAGGCCAAAAGACTTTCCTGATTTTCCAAGCGGCAACTCCAGGGTAAATCCTGCTGCAGGGCCCGTGAACACAGAGGTGCGGAGGATGTCATCAAAAACATTCTCTTCATACGTAAATCCGCCGCGGATCATGAAATAATTTTTAAACCCATATTCCAGTCCGAGTGTGTACTGATCCTGTGTAAAAGAATTCGAAGTAAACGTTCCGGCAATGGAAACACGGTGGTCTTTGGCGGGATGAATATCATAAGTGGCACCGATGTTCACGAGAGAAGGAACTTCGAAACCTGCCGACCGGTGTTCTACCGTAAGCTCATAGTTGTTGGTGGTGGTTACCCGTGTCGACAACCCGTCGCCGCCGTAACTCATTGGGGTACCGACATTTTTCAACGAGATACCGAATTTCAGGTTGTCTTTGTCTTCATTGGATCCGGTGACGTATTGAATTCCTGCATCTACTGCGAAACCGGAAGCACTCACATTGGAAATGCTTTCATCAATCACCTTCAAATTGATTCCTCCGTAAATACTGTGAGAGAAAATTTTTGCATAAGCGAAATTGATGTTCATATAGCGCGGTGAAAATGTTCCGAGTCCGCCATCAGGATTATCAACGGTGGTTACCGGGATGTCACCGAAATCCATGGCCATGATGGCCAGGCCGAGTACACTTGATTCACCCATCTTCTGTGAGAACCCGAATGAATTGATGTTGATTTCACTTCCTTTCAGCCATTGTGTATGGGAAAAAAGCACGTCCGTTTTTTTGGTAAATGCAATCCCTGCCACATTTCCGAAAATGGCTTCGAGACCATGTACAGAACCCGTATTGGCATTTCCCCAACCGGATGACCTTGCCCATGGGTTGATGAGCAATTCAGTTGCTCCCGCCTGTCCGGCGCGATCCGGGTTACCGGCCACCAACACGGTGGTCGGATAAACAGCGGCTGTAACGATCAAAAGAAAGATAAACTTATAGATATGTTTCATAGGACTTTTTTTTCAATTTATAGAATGACTTTGCCGTTTAGAAGGTATCCAGGTCAATCGGCCTCAACACTCCGAACCACTTGATTGTTTTCTCACCCACGCCGGGAACTTCCACATGGATGATATACACACCACTTGCAATCGGGATTCCGGCCGAATTCTTCAGATCCCAATCCAACGCTGTTTCCATGTTGTTAGCAGGATAAATGGCTTCTGAAGTATTATCAGCATCCACATCACGAATCAGTTTCCTGATCAGGGTACCGCTTGGAGTATAAATCGTAATGGTACATCTTGATGGAAGGTTGATGATCTTGACACGGTTATCCAACTGGTTCTTCTCATAAGAAGAGAATGAATAATATGGATTCGGAACGATGTTGATCAGGTCCAGTGCACTCTTCGCAGTTTCAAGATCTCCTGTAATCGGAACCAGGTCACCCGTGCTGAACTGGTACATCGGTAGCCCATTGTTTACAGAAGGTGTATCAGTCTGGTAAGCAATGTATGGTTTAGCAACACGAAGCCTTACGGTAGCCTTGTTTGACAACAGCGACTGGCCTGAATTGAGCAGCGGGAATCCCACCCACATGCAGGTACCCCATGGTTTTTGGAAATTTTCTTTACTTAATAAAGAATTGGAACTGCTTGCGCTGCCGCTCGACTTGGTGATGTTTTTAAGTTTTGAATAAAGCGTATTGCAACTGTCGTACATCGGATTGATGTTGTCGTGTGCAAATACATACACCACGTGCATACCGCCTAAAATATAGTGTCCGTTGGCATCAGCAATGGTGGAAGTCGGATTCCATCTCATATCAGCGCCGGTTTGTCCGGCAAAACCGGAATCCGGGTTGAGGTAACTATCCTCACCGAAAGCGATGTTCAGTCTTTCGCCGGTTTCAACATTGATGGCATAGCCAGGAAAATAACTGTAGCCCGTGCCGGTATCAGGAACCAAAGATCCACCGCTGAGTTTCAGCGACTGGCTTCTTCGAGGAGTACATTTCAGGGCGTGTCCGATTGTTTTTGTTGAATCCTTGTCTTCTTCAAACACAATGCACTTGCTCCAGTATCGGCTGTCGCTGGTAAACACGATATCAACGCTCGACTGGTTTTCAAAATGATGAACGGCTATATTCGGATTGGAAGGATCATAGGATGTATGAATTTTACTTCCCATATCGATGAGCGGTGCATTGATATAATTCACATTGTCGTTGTATGACCTGTCGTAAGCAGTAAACAAATAAGGAGCCCATGTTCCACCGATTAACTTACTCCAGACTCTGTTACCGTCTTTTCCAAGCGACGATCCGATACTCGGGTAGTAATTGTCCTTGGCGCCTTTTCCACTTGCGATCCAGTCGAATGGACCATTGTCGATATCAGGCACACCACTTAACCATTTTGAATTCGGATCTTCAAAACCGATGGTAGCTTCCACAAATCCTGACACAGAAGTTCCGTTTACCAAACCACCAGGATTCACCGGTTGGAAATTTTCATCAAGAATCTGTGTGAGGTTTACATAAAATCCGTAGTTGACCGGGTTTCCGTTATTGTCTTTAAACTGGATGAGCTGATCGTATGGATAGCGGATAGTTTTTACAGAACTGAGTGTATCGTTGGTGCCGGTATTTTTCAGGTACCATTTCGAAGAATCAGCAACACCATCAGCCCACAGGAGGAAATTTCCACCTATCACTCTTACTGGGTCGTAAACACGGATATCTACCGGGCCCCTTGCTCTCTGATAAACCGGGTGAAGAGTACGGTTCGGGTTGGTTGTATTAAAGATAATTTCATCTACGGAAGCCTGAGTCATGTCCAATGCTCCCCTGTCGGAACCTGTCAGGAATCCGTTACCGGAACCTTCGAGCCTTGTAATCTGCGGACCATCACCAAAAGAAGTAGATAGAATCAATCCATTGGCTTCCGGAGCAATTTTATGAGGAATGGCTGTGTAGGTGTTGATCCTTCTTCTGCCTGCAATGTAAGGTTTGCCGTCACCATCGGTGGTGTAATTGTAATTGAATGAATCGCTTTCCACAGTATTGTAACCGTAAGCAAGCACGGTGAAATAATACGTTTTATGATTGATGAGGTCGTCATCGCCGGTGGCAAATTTGTCTTTCTTAATTCTGAAAACGTGGCGAACACCGTTGTCCGTTCCATTCACTTCTTCTACGCCGTAGAAAGCAGATCCAAGGCTCGGATCCCGGAAGAAATTCACCACCTGGCCGATACCATTTTTAATATCACACTGAAAAATAAGACGCGCCTTGTCAAGATCTTTGATTTCATTGGTGGTCACCGAACCATCTTTCAACTGGAACACCTGGTACCCTTCAAAATGATAGCGAGGGTCGGCTGCAGCCGTAGAAAGATTCGGGTCAATTTCAGAATACGTTTCATTATAGTTATTGGAACCTAACGGATTCGTGATCGAGAACAACAATTCTTTGTCCAGTTCACGGATGCTCAGATCCGGAGCATCCGGGCCATTGGTGATTGCAAAATTATGGTCGAAAAGTTTTTGTGCTTTATCATCTGCCGTACGTATTATCTGGACAGATGCCAGTGGGCCACCGCTGCCGGTGCGTCCCCATACTGCACCGGTAGTAATGTAATTCACGGCTCCGGGTAAAAGTGTAAAAGGTCCGGCTGACTGAAGGAAACGGCGGTCGTCAGGAGCATTTCCTGCAGTTACTTCATCCCACACTGCTTCCGATATTCCATTGGTTCCCCAATGAGTAGGATCGGAATCTCCAGGGAACATGAAGTCACAGGTATCGGTGGTAGCACCAAGTCCTCCGCCATGGCCGTTTCCGCCGTAGGTAATTTTGGTTCCGTCCTTCCAGATTCCCTTCATGTAATTATAATAATCAAGAGCAGAAGTCGGGTTTCCAGTTGGTGATCCATTGTTGTTGTAGTAAACAAACTTCGACATGATGATCAACTCAGGCAAAACGGTATCAGGAAAACTGTCACGCACTCCGCTTGAATTAATATAATAGGTACAGTCTTTACATCCGTCCCTGTCGTTGTCAATTCCATCACCTGCATCAGCCTTTGGCCCCTGGAAAAAATCATAACCGATGGCTGGAGGATTGAAACCATAGCCGGTGATCCCGTCATCATAAGCATCTCCGTTGTAACAGTAGCCGAATCCCCGTTTCACATCACAACCCACGTAGTCATCCAGATAATTTCCAAGATCTGGATCCACCCATGCACCAAAATAAGTTTGATTCACTGATAAAGCAGATCGGTTGATGATCTTGTATTTATAAAAAGTCATGTTGTTGATTTCATCGTTGGTTGCAAAAGCAAAAGCCTGTGCCTGGATTTCAAGACCAATGCTCGCACCGCCGGTTTCTTTGTGAACATTTCCAACATCGTTGAAAACCCACCAGATCGTCTGGTCACCAAGCAAATATTCTTTATTCGGATTCATGGAATCCGGCACGGTAGGGTCTGAGTTCAGATTATAACCAGGGTAATCCCCGTCGGCCACATCATAAATTCCATCGCCGTGTTCATCATGAAAAGGTGCAAGGAATCTAGCCTGGCCAACAGCCTGATCGCCATTTCCCGGCCACTCTTTGACATCTTTGGATGGAGTGATTGGTGTTGCTCCGCCTGTATTGCTCAATGCAAAAGCATTTACTTCTTCGCGTGTTAACCTCCAGTGTCTGTCGTATTTGCTGCATACATCTGCTGTGATGGTTGCAACTCCTGCAATGGTATCAACCGGACCCGGCCAGAAATCACTTCCACTCTGACGGTAGGTTTGTGCAGCGACTTTCAGATTCCCACCGACATCTCTTCCACCGATCCACAAGGCACCGGCAAACAGTGAATACTTTTTCGAATCCTTTGGGACCTCGTATTGTGCGTTACCAACCAAATCCCACCACATATCACCGTTGATGTATATAGGGCACCTGATGTTGTTCACATCGAGATCCTTTCGTGAAGTGGACGGTGTACAGGCCGCGGCTACCTGGTTTCCACCAGTCGGCGCCGTGTTGCGGTGCGGCATGCCTACGTTTTCCTTAGCGGAAAGGATTTGTACTGAGCCGAGTGTGATGATGGTTGCTATGGCAATCTTTTTCATCTTATTATTCATCATAGTTTAGTTTCTTATTCGGTAAGATTGTTTGATCAGAAGTTTAATTGCAAACCTAAACGGATTCTTCTTGGCAGACTGTAGTTGCCGGGGTTATTCACGGCTATCTGGTATAAATCGACAAAAGACTGAGGACTGATTTGTCCGTTGGCTTGTGCAATACCTTCCGGTGATGAAAGGTATCCGTCATCACCTGGATTTCCTGTGGCTCTGTATACTCCTGTCACGTTCATGGCATCCAGAACATTCAGCATCTGGAGGTAAACATTTAAAGACAATGGCTTCCGGCTTTCTCCGTCTTTCTTTTTGCCCATCTTGATATCAAAACTCTTATCCACTTTGGCATCGATCCTGAACTGCCAAGGCAAACGTGAACCGTTGACGGAACCGGCAACAACAGAACGACCGTTAGCTGCAGAAGTAAAATCCGCCGTTGGTGTGATGTTGCTCTGGCGCGTGTAAGGAGTACCTGAACCGGCACGGAAAGTAAGGTACAAACCGGCTTTCGCAAGAACCTGTTTGTTAAACCATTTTGGTCCATCATAATCTTTTCCTGATCCATAATGAAAATCAACAGTTGTGACAAACGTATGGCGTTGATCGAAATCGAGTGGTTTGGTTTCGCGCAGGTTGCTCTGCCCGGCACTTGATAAGATGGCTCCGTTGGAACCTGGATCAGAACCTGTACCATCAGCAAACTGAAGTGTGTAGCTTGCATTCAATCTTAAATTTCCGGTTCTCCTCAGATCATAAGAGAATGTCAGTCCTTTTACCGTTCCGAAATCCACATTTCCGTAAGTATAATAGTTCACCGGGAAGGCATAATTCACGGCGATAATTTCCGTCATGTCACGCAACTCTTTATAGAAAGCAGAAAGAGAAAATGCAGAACTCTTACTCAGCTTCTGTTCAAAACGAATCTCATAATCGGTGGTCCGGGAAGGCTTCAGGTCGGGATTGGAAATCGTTCCTGCCTGCCCTTGTAACATGTACAGATAATCATACGGATTGAATCGTAGCAAGCCCGATTCAGGCCGCTGGGTAAGGATATCGTAGTGAGCAGAGAAATTGGCTTCGTCAGAAATCGGGAATGAAAACGCAATACGAGGCATGATGGTCGTTTGTGGTTCATAATCTTTGAAGGCATTGAGATCAATTTTCTTATGTTCCCCTGAAGCATCAGAAGGATTAATCAGCCATGGTTGAATGGTGGAACCGGAACCTCCGGTGACATTTACAAGTGCCGACACATCGTTGATTTGCGATCCCTGTGCATCATACCATTTATCATCTTTCCTGAAACCAACGATAGAAGTTGGACTTTTGTAGTCGTTCACATAAACTGTGTAATCATCCTTAATGTTATCGGGAATATTACCGAGAAGCCTTGCGGCTGCATCGCCGGCGGTGTGGGCAGGCCACAACAGGTATTTGTCTTTGAGTGCTTTCTGGTTTGCATCAAAACGATCGACACGAATACCGATATTAAAGATCAGGTCGTTGAATGTAAATTTATCCTGGATATAACCGGCAATGTAGTTTGGCTGGAAAGCCCCGATTTCACGCGTGTAATTCTTGTTCGCATCTTTCTTAAAATAGAAATCCGATATGCTTGGATTGCTGGTGGTCAGGTTTCCTTTGTAGTCGTACCCATAGTAACCGACAATTGGTGCCAGTTCATCAGCAGAAAATAAATCCAATGAATAGGTCGACGGACTATAGGCATCAATATCCACATAACCGTTGTTTGGAATGCCCAGTTTCTGATGAATATTTTCGTGGAAACCCGGAACCACTTCTCCGTCTACATTGGTAGTAGGAGTATATAACACATCGTAATTGATACCGGTGGTATCACCATTGGCATTGGTGATCACATGTATGGTCGTATCCATCTGCGTCATGTTTAAGGTATTCTGCTGTTCATACGAACGCATGAGCGACCACAAACTGCTTGCACTCAATCCATAGGAGCGATCGATGCGCTGCTCATACTCCAGCCCGACAACGATGTTATGTTTTTTGATATCGGCTGAACCGGAAGCCGTAACACGGAATTGGGAAGCATCAGCTTTCCCGTAATAATTCTGGATTCTTCCGGTAGAAGCCCACAAACCGTATACGTTCAGGTTAGCGCGGTTGTCCTGGTTGAGCAACCCGCCCGCCTGCTGGATTTCAAAAATGTTGTGATACGTCGCTCCGTTTGTATAAAGATCGGTCGTATAATTTGCCGTAGTAGGATTTAAATCTGACGGATGAAAATCTACGTTAGAATCATAATACAAATAAAGTAGACTATCTGTATCAATGATGTGGCTTCCATTACCATCATACAACGTATCCGTGCCGGGAGCATAGAAAGGAGTTTTCGTACTCACGAACTGACCGATGTAGCCATAATCGAAAATACGATCGAGATGTTTGTCGTTTTGGGTGATGGAATTATTTTTTGAATAATCAACCTGGATGGAATAATAGGCATTCTTAATGGAAGAAGCAGAAGCTTTGGATTGTGATTCTGAAGATCCGAAGCGTTGTGTGACTTTACCGAATACTCTCCAGTTGTCGGTGAGCGTTTGTGAGTTGTTGGCACTGTTCATCAGGGCATAAATGCCGATGTAATTCCTGCCCTCGTTGTGATCATACGAACCACCGAACGTCAGCGTCACATTTTTCAACGGGCGAAAATCCAGTTTACCATTCACGCGGTACCCTTTGGAAGCTGCATTCGGACGGGCTTTCACATGTTGCAGGTCGTCATAAGTAAGAAACTCAGCCTGCTGGTTGAATCCTGTTCCTGTCTGGGATTTGATCAAAGGTGTTTTTTGAATTTCTGCAAGTTTGTCATCCTTTACCACCCATGTTCCGATTGCAGATGGGTTCGGGTCACCGTCAAAATAATAATCACCGGCTACAAAGAAACCTGCCATCGGCATACCGGATTTTCTACCAACAGAATCGCGTTTGGTGAAAATAGGTCCGGCCAAATCAAAAGATACGATGTTGTTGTCGTATTCATCGAACGGCCTGGAAGAAGCCACTTCTATTCCACCGGTAAATTCTTTCGAAGGCCCCCTGGTGGTAACGCTGATGATACCACCTGTAGCATCACCATATTGGGCAGGAACTCCACCGGTAATCACGGTAATCTGTTCAGTCCCTTTATTGGAAACGCCCACACCGCCGCGCACCTTGATTCCATCCACGTAATAAGCGGTGGCATCAGAACGTGATCCGCGGATATTCAACGCATCGCCTTCATCACGTTGGTAAACACCGGCGCTGGTGGAAGCGATCGAATTCACATCACGAACAGGGGCAGCCTGGATTTCATCAAACGTCGCCGTAAACTGGGTGGCGGGATTTCCTTTGTCGATCAGTGGTTTTACATATTCCGAAACTTCCACTTCTTTCAGGATGATTCCTTTTCCGAGTTCAATGTCGACGAACGTCATTTTATCGGTTGAAACGATTACACCGGTTCTCTCTGCCGCATTGAAACCGACACAGGTTGCTTTCACATCATACTTCCCCGGGTTTAACGGTTTGATGGTATAGTTCCCGTCGATATCAGTAACGGCCGCCTGGACCTGCGTTCCGCCAAGCAAGGCTGCTACGCTTGCAAAAGGAACTCCGTCCTTGGTGCCTTTTTCAAGAATACGTCCCTTGATTTCGCCTGTTTGTGCAAAGGCATTTAAACCAAGAAGGGAAATCAAAAATAGCGGCAGGTAAAACTTTCGTTTCATATTAAGTTAATTTAAGTTAACATTTTTTTGAAGGTCGTAAAAGTAAAAATCCAATAATAAAAAACAAAACTTTTTTTCAATGCTTCCATTCCCACTCCAAAAGAGGATTTTAGAGGAACCTGATTTTTCCAAACCGGTCATGGTCGACATTTTCAGATTTGTTTTTTCATCCGGATGCTTCACCCTTTTTTACTTTTCTCAACCGTTGTCACTCAAATCAACATTCAAATTTGTGCAATCGGATGAGTGAAAACAAATCAATCTTATTCATTAATATACATGTCTAAGAACGGTGTCCGGAATTGAATCCGAAATTTGCTGATGGTTGGAAAATTATTTGTCACTGTAAAGTAAACAAACGATCCTGAATGCCACCCGGAAGATGTTTTACACAGAACCGACGAGTTTTCAACAATGATAGGCATTCCGGTGAAATAAATTATTTTTGCCGGCTTAGAATTCTCCCACTATGCGCCTGACCACATTAGAGATAAAAGGATTTAAAAGTTTTGGCGAAAAAGTCGTCATTCACTTCGATAAAGGTGTAACGTCCATTGTAGGCCCGAATGGCAGCGGCAAATCAAATGTCGTGGATGCCATGCGCTGGGTACTCGGCGAACAGAAAACCAGGATGCTCCGTTCCGAAAAAATGGAAAACATCATTTTCAATGGCACCAAAACAAGGAAGCCCTCCAACCTCGCCGAGGTTTCACTGACTTTTGAAAACACGAAGAACATACTGCCTACCGAATACTCGAGCATCACCATCACCCGCAAACTGTATCGTTCGGGCGACAGCGAGTACCTGTTGAATGGTGTGACCTGCAGGCTGAAAGACATCACCGATTTGTTTCTCGACACCGGCATCGGCCCTGATTCCTATGCCATCATCGAACTGAAGATGGTCGACGAGATTCTCAACGATAAAAACAACGCCATCAAACTGCTGTTCGAGGAAGCCGCAGGCATTTCAAAATACAAGATCAGGAAGAAACAAACTTTCCAGAAGCTGGAAGAAACCGAAGCGGATCTCAACCGCGTGAACGACCTGTTGTTCGAAATCGAACGCAACATGAAAACGCTCGAGTCGCAGGCGAAGAAAACGGAACGGTATTACAAAATTAAAGAGCAATACAAAGAGCTGAGTTCTGAACTGGCGCTGTTTACACTGGCTTCCAGCAAGACCACCTTTGATGAACTGCAACAGCAGGAAGAAAAACAGCTCGAAGAAAAAATTGCCCTCGATACACAGATCAACGAAACAGAAGCCGGGTTACAGAAAGAAAAACTCCATGCGCTGGATAAAGAGAAAGAACTTTCTGAAAAGCAGAAAGAACTGAACGAGAAAATCAATTTCATCCGGCAGCAGGAAAATGAGAAGAAGATCAGCAATGAAAAATTAAATTACCTCCGGGATAAAGAACAATCGCTGGTGAATGAACTGGCGCAGGACAAACTCGCGCTCGTTGAAACACAGGATTCCATCAAAGCCATTGAAGAAGATAAATTCAACGAGGAAAATATCCTGATCACCCTTCAAGCACAGCTTGGCGAACTGAAAACCATCCTCGAAGAAACCCGGTTAAGCCACGACACCCTGAAGAGCAATGTGCTGCAGATGACCGGTGAAGCGAAAGCCATCCAGCTTTCCATGCATGAATCGGAAAAAAGTTTCGCCGTCATGCAGGCGAAAAAAGATTCGCTGCAGAAAGAAATTGAACGCCTCAACCACGACTCTGAAACCAGGCAACTGGAACACGATGATTTTTCAGGAAGAGCGGCAACGGCCGAACTGCTGAAAACAGGAAAGGAAACCGAACTGGCTGCTCTTGCTGAGACCGAAGAAAAAGTTTCTTCTGAAATTCTGAATCTTGAAGATGAATTAAAAAAGGCAACGGAACAGGCGAACTCCGAAAGCCGCAAACTCGATGCGAAACAAAACGAGTACAACCTCACCAAAAGCCTGGTTGAAAATCTTGAGGGCTATCCTGAATCACTCAAATACCTGAGGAAAAATTCTCCGTCAGCCGGGAAAGCTCCTTTGTTTTCTGAAGTGCTCTCCTGCAAACCGGAATACAAAACGGCCATCGAAAATTACCTCGACCCGTACATGAACTATTTCGTCATCGGGAATATTGATGACGCCAGCCGCGCTGTGAATGTACTGAATGAAGCCTCGAAAGGCAGAGCCAACTTTTTCATCCTCGATAATTTCCAGGACGAAAAGAGTGCATCCCAAAAAGAAATCACCGGCTCCATCCCTGCACTGAGCATCCTCGACGTGGATCCGAAATACAACTCTTTGTGCAGCCGCCTGCTCGGGAATGTTTACATCGTCACTGAAAACCAGGAACGAACTCCTTTCCTGC
This sequence comes from Bacteroidota bacterium, assembly GCA_026391945.1. Lineage (GTDB taxonomy): Bacteria > Bacteroidota > Bacteroidia > AKYH767-A > 2013-40CM-41-45 > JAPLDA01. The sequence continues at coordinate 37,202 of JAPLDA010000059.1, forward strand.
AGAATGAAAACCCGTCGCTGGTATTCATTTCTCAAAACGGAAAATACTGCCGTACCCGTCATTCGCTCTCCGGTGGCTCTGTCGGGCTGTTCGACGGAAAACGGATCGGCCGTGCCAAGCACCTGGAAGACCTTTCAAAGGAAATAGAAAAACTGTCTGCCGCATGCGACCGCCAGGAACAACTGCGCGTGGAAATGGAGGATTCACTTCAGAAAGCAAAACAAAAGAAGGAACAGGTTGCCACCGGTAAAAACCGGTTGCAACAGGAAGTGCATAAAGCCATCCAGGATTATACTTCCCTGAAGAGCAAAGCGGAGCACTTACACGCTTCCGTTGAAAACAACATCAGGATCATTTCCGGACTGGAAGTTCAGTTGCATTCAATTGACAGTACGTTGCAGCAAAGCAACATCAGCCTGCATGAACATCTTGAAAAACTGAAAGCTGATTTCGACAGCATCAGCACACAACTGGCTGCTGTACAAAACCAGTTCAATGAAAAAGCCGAACGGATGGACCGGCAAAACAATGAGTACAACCAGCATCATATCCTGTGTATCCAGCAACAGAATAAGATTGCCACCATCATCCGCGATCATTCCTATAAACTGAACCTCCTCGATACGCTGAATAAGAACATTGCTTCCAACACGGCTGAGTTCGACAACATCCAGGTCCAGGTCAAAGACCTCGTTACCAATTCAACCGGGTTTGATGAACAACTCATACTCCTGTACGGTGAGAAAGAAATCTTCGAGCAGCAGGTAGCCGCCATCGAAACCGAATATTTCAAAGCGCGCGGAACCGTGGATGAACTCGACCATAAAATCAGGCAGTTCCGCCATCACAAGGAACAGGCTGAATCGATTGCGCAGTCGCTGAAAGACCGCACCACGGAACTGAAGATCCAGCTGAGCTCGTTGAAAGAACGGCTGAGCGTAGAGTTTAACATCGACATCAACGACATGCTGGATAAGGAGCCTTCGCCTGACTGGACGGAAGAAGAACTTCGTGAAAAGGTGAACAAGGTGAAATCCCAGATCGACAACTACGGCCCGATTAACCCGATGGCGGTAGAAGCCTTCAACGAAATCAACGAGCGGTATACATTCATCACCAACCAGAAAGAAGACCTTGCAAAGGCCAAAGAATCGCTTCTACAGACCATCCAGGAGATCGAGGTAACCGCCCGCGAAAACTTCATGACGGCCTTTACCGCCATCAGGCAAAATTTCATCAAAGTATTCCGTTCTCTTTTCACCGAAGATGATGATTGCGACCTCGTACTGCTTGACCCGAACAATCCGACAGAAAGCGAAATCCAGATCATCGCCAAGCCCAAAGGCAAACGCCCGATTTCCATTTCACAGCTGTCGGGAGGGGAAAAAACACTCACGGCAACAGCACTCCTCTTTGGTATCTATCTCCTGAAGCCTGCACCCTTCTGCATTTTTGACGAGGTGGATGCCCCGCTTGATGACACCAACATCGACAAGTTCAACAACATCATCCGGAAGTTTTCTGCTGACTCGCAATTCATCATCATCACGCATAACAAGCGCACGATGGCAGCGACCGACATCATCTATGGCATCACAATGGTGGAACAGGGAGTCACTCAGGTCGTTCCTGTTGACCTGGCGGAAATGGTGGAAGAATAATATCAGCCTAACTTATCACTGCGCCTTTTGAATCACAACAATCAGTTGTGTGGTCTGGCGGTAATCGTTGTTATCGCGCTTCGCGACTTCAACGGCATGATTGGCTGTAACGAGGGCTTGTTCCTTTTTCCCCAAAATAAACTGAACCGATGCGAGGAGGTGATTTGCTTTATAGCGGTCGGCGAGTTTAACGGACTGTTGAAGCCATTGCTCGGCAAGCGACATCATTTCTTTATCAGAATTAAAATGTTCATAAAACACGCCGGCAACATCAATCAACCGCTTCGGGTCATTCATGGCATAATGTTCAACGAATTTTTTCCCTTCCGTTTGATACGCTGTCCACTCCGATTTCATTTTTAATTTATTCAGATCGGCAAAAGCGCAGATTTTATCAGCGATATCCAACCCGTTGGTGCGCCTCACTTGCTGTTTCGCCTTCTCATAGCCGGCTGAATCAAGCATCTGGACAAATTGGGTGAGGTACGAATTGTATAAATTGATCAACTTGTTATTGATGCTGTCGGCCGTATAAATAGACTCAAGCGCTTTTTTATTTCCGAGAATTCTCCGCATCACCGGCAACATCGGGTCTTTCATGATATCATAAAATATCTTCCAGTTATTGGCATTGGTGAACGTAGAATCAGGTTGCTTGCCCAGGTAATCGCTGAGCAGGAGTTGGGCATCCATCCCGGAGGTTTCCATCATCCTGAAATAAAACTGAACTTCGTAAGGAGAGGCCGTACCGGAATCGTACTTCTTTTTGAAAGTGCGCATCTGCCGCCTGGGTTCCAGCGCTTCCTGTGCTAAATCTAAAAAGGGATTTTTATACCTCCTGCCGGCTGCACGGTGCATCAGTTCTCCATTCGTATCGAAAAACAGGAAGGTTGGAAATGTATGCGACTTGATCGTCTTGTTCAGTTCCTTCCCTTCCTTTTCCATATCCATTTTTATGCACACAAAATGTGAGTTGTAATACTCCCCCACTTCTTTATCCGGGTAAACGCTGTCCTTCATGTATTCACAGTAATGACACCAGTCAGCGAACCCATGAATGAACAAGGGTTTGTTTTCTGCCTTGGCCGCAGCCAGCGCCTGTTCAAACGTTAGCGCTCTAAAGTGAATACCTGGCTTATCATCTGTTGCATACGCAACGAATGTCATCCTTACAAGGAAAAGCATGCCTATCAAAAGGATTTTAATGCCGGTGTTTTGTTTTCTCATGAATGGAAGGATTAAATGATGGAGTGTAAAATTACACAATAGCTAAGAAGAGGCAATGAATAATGTGTGAAGCAAAAAGTCCCTCCCGCAATGTTGCGGGAGGGACTTTCCGTTTAGAAATACTGAAGAGAGATTACTCTACAACAATTCTCATTGTTTGAGTTTCAGCTCCTTCTTTTTCAATACTTAAGAGATACATTCCCTTTGCAACGTTGCTCAGGTCAATCTCCTGTAAGTTGGCACCTTCTTGTGCTGTGTTGGCTTCGCTGATGAGTACGTTACCAATCATATCAACTACTTTCAGAGTGTATTTCTCTTTGGAAGCAGCATTGAAGGATACATTCAGTTTACCTGAAGTTGGGTTCGGATATGCATCCAGCTGAGTGGCCGTTAACACCGGTTCAGCAGCAGTTCTGCAGGCAGAAACACTAACCACTTTAGTCACACCGGCTGCAGCAGCACCGCAGGCATTGGATACCTGGAGAGAGATGGTTGCAGATCCGGTAGCCGAAGCAGCGAAGTTGATCGTCACATTTGCAGTACCCTGGCCGGCTGAAACAACTGCTCCGCCGGTTACTGTCCAAACGTAGTTGGTAGCACCCAATACGGCTGCAACTGAGAACGACTGAACGGCCGCTGTATTCTTACAAATTGCAGAAGGACCGCTGATCGCTCCAGGAATAGCAGGGCGAGGAGTTACATTCTGACAACGTGTTACACCTAAACCGCAGGCATTCACAGGAGTTACACAGATATTTCCAGGAGAAGTAAATCCGGCAGTAAAGTTCACCGTGATAACTGACTGGGTAGCTGTAGTAGTAGGGCCTGTTGCAATCGTCACCCCGGCTGGTACTGACCAGTTATAAGAGGTAGCACCTGCAACCAGGTTACATGCATAGGATACTCCGCTCTGACCGCATACACCGGTATTCGCACCGAAGATGGCAGTAGGTTGGTTTGGAGTGGAACGGACTGCAACAACTCTTGCAGGGCCGGCACCACAACTATTGCTTCCTGCAACACTGATGTTACCGGAAACAAAACCAAGTGGGAATGTAATGTTTACACTGAACACGTTACCTGCTGTTACCAGTGGGTTACCAGTGTTGACACCGTCCGTGATGGAACAACCTGCCGGAGCAGTCCAGGTAATGGCTGTTGCACCGCCGAATGGAGTGATCGCATACGTGAAGGTACTTCCGCCACACAATCCAACAGATGGGAATATCGCCATGTTAGGCTGACCAGTGATGGTTCCGTATACGTAACCGGTGAGACCACCGCTGTTACCTACACAGTTCGTAGCATACACGTTTACTGTACCGTGATCGAAACCGGCAGCAGCAGCAACGGTGATACTGGTAGTACCCTGACCGCTAACCAATGTCAATCCTGTTCCGCTTACTGTCCATACGTAGCTGGTTGCATTTGCAACAGCAGGAATAGAGAAGGTTGCATTCGCAGGACCGCAAACGGTCATGTTCGCAGGACCGGAAATAGGTCCAGGGAAACCAGGTCTTGATGTAAGAACCGGGATCGGGAGACAAGAAGTAGAACTTGTTCCGCAAGCGTTATGAGCCGCTACACAGATAAACCCACCGGCATACGTGCTGCTGAAGTTTACTGTGATAGAATTTGTAGTAGAGAAACCACTTGCACCTGCAGGAAGTGTCCAGATATAAGTATTACCCGGAACATTCGTTACAGAGTAAACAATTCCTGAAGAACCTTTACAAGCACCTGCTGGACCGCTCACTGCACTTGGAACAGATGGAGGTGTACCTGCTGAACCTACAACAGCTGTTGCTGATCCGGTACATAAGTTAGCATCTGTAATGGTTACCGTGTAAGATCCCGGAGCAAGACCAGTGGCTGTTTGAGTGGTTTGTCCACCTGGCATCCAGAGGAATGAATAACCACCTGCACCGCCTGTTGGTGTTACTGAAGCAGTTCCTGTAGCTCCTACACAACCGGAATTGGTTGTAGAAGTAGTTCCCTGAACTTTGGTAGGCTGACCGATTGTAATGGTAGTAGAACCGGAACAACCCTGATCGTCAGTTACTGTAAAGGAAGGAGAACCTGCACCGTAAGGGCAAAGAACACCAGTACCTGTAGAATAAGTACCGGATCCGCCGGTAGCTGATACCGTTACACAAGTGGTTCCGTTGAAGCACTGGATAACGCCAGGAGTTGCAGATACAACAACCGGATTAGCCGTGTGGAATATACCTGTTAAAGGATCGCAACCGTCAATGGTACAAGGGTCACCGTCACTCACGTTCACAGCATTGTGGTATGGACCAGTTACAGGATCACAACCGTCAATTGTACAAACGTTGTTGTCGTCAACACTGATTGCAGTGTGGTAAGGACCCGTTACAGGATCACAACCGTCAGTTGTACAAACGTTGTTGTCGTCTACGCTGATTGCAGTGTGGTAAGGACCCGTTACAGGATCACAACCGTCAGTTGTACAAACGTTGTTGTCGTCTACGCTGATTGGATTGTGGAACACACCTGTTGCAGGGTCACAACCGTCAGTTGTACAAACGTTGTTGTCATCTGTATTCACAGCTGTATGGTAAACACCAGTCACAGGGTCACAACCGTCAGTTGTACATGCATTGTGGTCGTCCACTGAAACCGCTGTATGGGTGATGATTCCCGTTGCTGGATCACAAGCATCGATCGTACATACGTTGTTGTCATCCACTGATACAGGAGTATGGGTGATGATTCCCGTTGCTGGATCACAAGCATCAATGGTACAGGCGTTGTTGTCATCAATATTAACAGGAGTATGATAAGGACCTGTTACCGGATCACAACCGTCAATCGTACATGCGTTGTTATCATCAACACTGATAGCAGTGTGATAAGGACCCGTTACTGGATCGCAACCGTCAATCGTACATACATTGTTGTCGTCCACGCTGATTGGAGTGTGGAATACACCTGTTGCAGGATCGCAACCGTCTGTTGTACAAACGTTGTTGTCATCTATATTCACTGGAGTGTGGTAAACACCTGTTGCAGGATCACAGAAGTCATTCGTACAGGCGTTGTTGTCATTCGGATCAACCGCTGTATGGTAAACACCTGTGATAGGATCACAGAAGTCATTCGTACAGGCATTGTTATCATCTACGCTGATGGCTGTATGGTAAGGACCTGTTATAGGATCACAACCGTCTGTTGTACAAACGTTGTTGTCGTCAACACTGATAGCAGTATGGTAAATTCCGGTTACCGGATCACAACCGTCGATCGTACAAACGTTGTTGTCATCTACACTCACTGGAGTGTGGGTGATGAGTCCCGTTGCAGGATCACAAGCATCGATCGTACATACGTTGTTGTCATCCACTGATACCGGAGTATGGGTGATGAGTCCTGTTGCAGGATCACAAGCATCGATCGTACATGCGTTGTTATCATCGATGTTTACAGGTGTATGGTATGGACCCGTTACTGGATCACAACCGTCAATTGTACATGCGTTGTTATCATCAACACTGATAGCAGTGTGATAAGGACCCGTTACAGGATCGCAACCATCAATTGTACAAACGTTGTGGTCATCAACACTGATTGCAGTATGGTAAGGACCCGTTAAAGGATCGCAACCGTCAATTGTACAAACGTTGTTATCATCTACGCTGATTGGTGTATGGCTGATGAGTCCTGTTGCAGGATCACAAGCATCGATCGTACAAACGTTGTTGTCATCCACTGATACCGGAGTATGGGTGATGAGTCCCGTTGCAGGATCACAAGCATCAATGGTACAGGCATTGTTGTCATCGATATTTACAGGTGTATGGAAAGGACCTGTGATAGGATCACAACCGTCAGTTGTACAGGCATTGTTATCATCCACGCTGATTGGCAATGGTACAGGCATTGTTGTCATCGATATTTACAGGTGTATGGAAAGGACCTGTGATAGGATCACAACCGTCAGTTGTACATGCGTTGTTATCATCCACGCTGATTGGTGTATGGAACACGCCCGTTACAGGATCGCAACCATCAATTGTACAAACGTTGTGGTCATCAACACTGATTGCAGTATGGTAAGGACCCGTTACAGGATCACAACCGTCAATTGTACAAACATTGTTGTCATCTACACTCACTGGAGTGTGTGTGATGAGGCCTGTTGCAGGATCACAAGCATCGATCGTACATACGTTGTTGTCATCAACAGATACAGGTGTATGGGTGATGATTCCAGTTGCTGGATCGCAGGCATCAACAGTACAAGCATTGTTGTCGTTGGTGTTAACAGGGTTATGGAAAATGCCGGTCACAGGATCGCAACCGTCAATCGTACAGGCGTTGTTGTCATCCGTATTTACAGGAGTGTGGAACACGCCGGTTACAGGATCACAACCATCGGTGGTACATACATTGTTGTCATCCACTGAAACTGGTGTATGGGTGATGACTCCGGTTGCAGGATCACACGCATCTGTTGTACATACATTGTTATCATCCACCGAAACTGGTGTATGGGTGATGACTCCGGTTGCAGGATCACACGCATCAACTGTACAAGCGTTGTTGTCGTTGGTATTCACTGGAGTGTGGAACACGCCGGTTACTGGATCGCAACCGTCTGTTGTACAAGCATTGTTATCATCAACATTCACTGGAGTGTGGAACACACCGGTTATTGGATCACAACCATCTGTCGTACAAACGTTGTTATCATCTACACTAATTGGAGTATGTGTGATGAGGCCGGTTGCAGGATCGCAGGCATCAGTCGTACAAACATTGTTGTCGCTGGTGTTTACTGGAGTGTGGAACACACCGGTTACAGGATCGCAACCGTCGGTGGTACAGGCATTGTTATCATCAACATTTACTGGAGTGTGGAACACACCGGTTATAGGATCACAACCATCGGTTGTACAAACGTTGTTATCATCTACACTAATTGGTGTGTGTGTAATGAGGCCGGTTGCTGGATCGCAGGCATCAGTCGTACAAACATTGTTGTCGCTGATGTTTACTGGAGTGTGAAACACACCGGTTACAGGATCGCAACCGTCGGTGGTACAGGCATTGTTATCATCAACATTTACTGGAGTGTGGAACACACCGGTTATAGGATCACAACCATCTGTTGTACAAA
>JAPLDA010000007.1 GCA_026391945.1 Bacteroidota bacterium
CATTACTTTTGATTATCAGATTATTAACCTGCAAAAGCAATGAATAAAATTCAAATCGTTGCACCCCTTCAACCCCTCTAAACCTCAATAGAATCAATACTTTCAAAGAACTTTATTAATAAACATCAAAACAGTAGTGATAACAAATGAAACCTCAAAAAAAGATGATCGAATGATTTTTCAAAAATAAAAAAATATTCCATTATAAAAGACGACTCTTAACCATTTTCAAAATCCCTGGTTTTTCCATCTCCCAGTGTTCCATGTTTCATTGGAGAACTTCCTTTTTCAGGATCGGTTTCCCACATCCTGAAAAATTCAATTTGCAATTTAAAAAAATAAAATGCTTTTATTTGCCCCCGGGAAAAAATTGCGAATTGCGAATTTTTGGTTACGAATTGAAAAAAATCGCAACCATTATTCGCAATTTAAAATCCGAAATCCGCAATTGCCAGATTGAAACATTACTACTAATCAAATACATTAATGTCCAAAAACCTTGTCATCGTAGAGTCGCCTGCCAAAGCAAAAACCATTGAAGGATATCTCGGGAAAGATTTTACCGTGAAGTCGAGCTACGGCCATGTGCGTGACCTGGTGAAAAGTGGTATGGGCATCAACATCAAAAAGAATTTTGAACCGGTTTACGAAATCAGTCCCGATAAAGCGGATGTGATTAAGGAACTTCAGAAACTGGTGAAGAAAGCTGATATCGTATGGTTGGCAACGGATGAGGACCGCGAGGGAGAAGCCATTTCATGGCATTTGTTTGAAGCGCTCGAACTCGATGAAAAAAATACGAAGCGGATTGTGTTTCATGAAATCACGAAGAAGGCGATCACGGAAGCCATCCTCCATCCGCGAAGCATTGATAAACACCTCGTGGATGCACAACAGGCAAGGCGAGTACTCGACCGCCTCGTAGGTTTTGAACTTTCTCCCGTTCTCTGGAAAAAAGTAAGACCGTCTCTTTCTGCCGGTCGCGTTCAATCGGTGACCGTACGACTTGTGGTAGAACGCGAAAGGGAAATCGATTCGTTTAAAATAACTTCTTCTTATAAAGTAGTAGCTTTTTTTGAAGATAGCGGCAAGACTTTCAAAGCGGAACTTCCTAAAAAATTCAAAAAGAAAGAAGAAGCGGAAGAGTTTCTAAAGAGTTGCATCGGCGCTGATTTTAATGTGAAGAACCTCGAAGTGAAACCGGGAAAGAAATCTCCTTCCGCAACCTCGAAGTGAAACCGGGAAAGAAATCTCCTTCCGCACCGTTTACTACTTCCACGCTTCAGCAGGAGGCAAGCCGTAAACTCGGATACTCTGTTTCGCAAACCATGGTGATCGCACAGAAGCTTTATGAAAGCGGGAAGATTTCTTACATGAGAACAGATTCTGTGACTCTTTCCCAGGATGCTCTCGAAATGGCGAAGAATGTGATCCTTTCCAATTACGGAGAAAAATACCTGGAAATCCATCAGTATAAAACCAAGCAGGCATCGGCACAGGAAGCTCACGAAGCCATTCGCCCGACCGATATGGCTGTTGAAGTGGTTGACGGCGATTCACGTGATCAGCGTCTCTACGACCTGATCAGGAAAAGAACACTGGCATCGCAGATGGCTGATGCCGTTCTCGAGAAAACGGTCGTCACCATCTCCTCGTCACAGTCGGCGGAAGAGTTTGTCGCCACCGGTGAAGTCATTAAGTTCGATGGATTTCTGAAAGTGTATTTTGAAGGAACCGATGACGAAGACGATGACAAAGCGGAGGGAATTCTTCCTGCCATGAACATCGGCGATAACCTGAAAATGATGGAAGCTTCTGCCACAGAGCGTTTCACGCATCCTGCCGCAAGGTACACGGAAGCTTCGCTGGTAAAAAAACTCGAAGAGTTGGGAATCGGTCGTCCGTCGACGTATGCTCCAACCATTTCAACCGTACAAAAAAGAGGATACGTGGTGAAAGAAGAACGAACCGGAACGGAACGTTCGTATCATGTACTTGAACTGAAGGGCGGAAAAATTTCACACCTCACGAAAACAGAAAATACAGGAGCCGAAAAAAACAAACTGTTCCCTACTGATATCGGAATGGTGGTAACAGATTTTCTCGTGTTGAATTTCAAAGACATCCTCGATTATAATTTCACGGCTTACGTGGAAAAGGAATTCGATGACATTGCAAACGGTGAGTTGAAATGGCAGAAGATGATCCAGGAATTTTACGGGCCGTTTCATGAAAACGTGGAGGTGACCACAGAGACTTCCGAGCGCGCTTCAGGAGAAAAAATTCTCGGGAAAGATCCTGCCACCGGTCTCACTTTGTTGGTTCGTGTCGGGCGTTTCGGTCCGATGGCACAAATCGGAACCACCGAAGAAGTGGAAGCCGGAAAAATTGAAAAGGCGCGTTACGCCAAGCTTCGTCCCAATCAGCGGATAGAAACGATCACGTTTGAAGATGCCATTGACCTGTTCAGGCTTCCGAGAACACTTGGATTGTTTGAAGGAGAAAATGTGGTTGTTGCCATCGGCCGTTTCGGTCCGTATGCAAAACATAAAGATGCATTTGTTTCTTTGAAAAAGGAAGATGATCCGTACACCATTACCCTTGAACGCGCCATTGAAACCATCGAAGAAAAAAGAAAAGCGCAGGCCGAACGGATCATCAAGACTTTTGCTGAAGATTCCGGTGTGCAGGTTCTTAATGGCCGCTGGGGACCTTACATAGCGGTGAAAGACAAGAATGTAAAAATACCGAAGGAGCGTGATCCGAAATCGCTGACGCTTGAAGAGATTTATGAGCTGGCAGCCAATGCGCCTGAACCGAAACGGTGGGGAAGAAAATCGTTCGGGAACAAGAATGCAGGAGGCTTTCAGCCGAATAAATTCGCAAAGAAAAAATCAGTGCCGGCAGAAGCCCCGGTAAAAAAAGCGGCAGCAAAGAAACCGGCTGCAACGAAAGCCCCGGCAAAAAAATCTCCTGCTAAGAAGAAAAAATAAATTTTCAGCAACAGGTTACCTGTTTCAGAAGATCGACAGTAATTTTTAAAACCCAAACCCATTGGACATTTCCGTTTTCTTTGAACCGCTTGACAGATCAAGGTTTGATGTGTATGACGACCAGAAAACCGTGATGGGAAATGTGGTGAAAAAATTTCTTGACCCCGAAAAATTTCCTGACCGTGAAGGATGCCAGGTCGCATTCATCGGTTGCGGCGAAGACCGTGGTTCGGTCATGAATGACGGCTGCGGAAAAGCGCCGGACATCATCCGTGAAAAATTTTACCAACTGAAGAAAGCAAAGCACTCGTATAAAGTTGTTGACCTCGGGAATATCCGGTTAGGTGAGTCATTGAAAGACACCTACGCGGCATTGTCGGCCATCATGATGGAATTGCTGAAGGAAGGAATTCTGCCGGTTGTTCTCGGTGGAAGCCAGGATCTGACATTCGCGCAGTATGTAGCCTACCAGCAGATGGAAGAAACGGTGAACATCGTATCGGTGGATGCCAAGTTTGACCTGGGATCAACCGAAGAAGAAATCCGTTCGAGTACGTACCTGGGGAAAATAATTCTGCATGAGCCGAATTTTCTTTTCAACTTCAGCAGCATCGGATACCAGACGTATTTCGTCGGTCACGACCAGGTGGAATTGATGGACAAACTTTACTTCGATGCTTACCGTCTTGGCCAGGTGAGGAAGGACATGGAGGAAGTGGAACCGATCGTCAGGAATGCCGACATTCTCAGTTTTGATCTTACCGCTATCCGCCAGTCGGATGCACCCGGGAACGGCAATGCTTCTCCCAACGGATTTTATGGAGAAGAAGCCTGCCAGATCATCCGCTACGCTGGTATCAGCGACAAACTAACGTCCATCGGTTTTTATGAAACCAATCCGCTGTTCGATAACCACGACCAGACTTCTCACCTCGTCGCACAGATGATCTGGTATTTTATCGACGGGTTTTACAGCAGGAAAAAAGACATGCCGGTTTCGAACAAATCAGGCTTCGTGAAGTACCGAGTGGCATTGAAAAAATCGGAACAGGAAATTATTTTTTACAAGAGCAAAAAAAGCGGCCGTTGGTGGATGGAAGTTCCATACCCAAATGCAAAGACAAAATACCATCGTCATCACCTCATTCCATGCTCATACAAAGATTATGAAACGGCGTGCAAGGACGAGATGCCGGAGCGCTGGTGGCAGGCTTTCCAGAAGATCAGTTAACCGGGATTTTTACGATCTTCCCGAATCACCAGTTTTTCTACAAAATGTTCTGTTTACTTTAACAATCCGGAGCTGAAAAAAATTTTGTTTTTATTTTTTCTTTTTACTTACTTTACCCGCTCTAAGAAATTACAAGGAAACACGAGAGTTCGATTTTTACGAAAAATTACTCACCGCACGATATGAAAAAAGTCTACTTTGTTTTGATTCTGATTGTTTTCGGAAGCACGACCGCATGGGCACAGCAAGATCCCCAGTTCAGCCAGAACATTTTCACAAAATTAGCGGTTAACCCTGGTTTTGCCGGAGCAAACGGAGCTTACTGCGGTACCCTTCTATACCGCAACCAGTGGACAGGTTTCGGCGGTGAACCAAAGACGATGTTGTTTACCGGGGACGCTTACATCGATGACATCAGCAGCGGAGTTGGTTTAACGGTTATTTCCGACCAGTTGGGATTTGATAAAAACCTCGGGATACGTGCGGCATATGCTTACAGGACACAACTTGGTTCTGGAAAATTAGGTATTGGTGCTGACTTCGGACTGATGCAAAAATCCATTGACGGATCTAAATTTATTTACAACGACGGCCCCGATGCAAGCATTCCTACCAACAATGTCAGTGGTGGTACTTTTGATTTGGGTTTCGGTTTGTATTACAACACCGATAAAATGTTTGTTGGTGCTTCAGCTTCCCATCTCACAGAAGGAGAAATCAAATACAGCAACATCAAAACAAAATTAGCAAGGCATTATTATTTACAGGGAGGATACAGTGTCGGATTAACCTCTTCACTCGATTTAAAACCATCGCTTCTTGTTAAGACTGATGGCGCTTCCACGCAAATGGATATCAACGCCAACCTGGTGATCAATAACAAATATTGGGGAGGATTATCTTACCGTTTGCAGGATGCCATCGTCATCATGGTCGGAATGGAAATCATTCCAAACCTGAAGTTCGGATATTCATATGATCTTACTACGTCAGATATAAAAACTTACAGCAGCGGAACGCATGAAGTGATGCTCGGATATTGCTTCAAGCCGGTGAAAGTGATTCATCGCCAGTTCCATAGAAATGTAAGATTCCTCTGATAATTCTGGATTTGCCTGGAGGGATACAGGTTAAATTTGATGAAACTATAAATAGTGGTAAGGCGTTAAAGTAGTTCACACTAAAAATGAACACAATAATATTTTATCGGATTCGTTTTGGTAATTAATTCAGTATCACAATATCTAAGCCCATTAGTCAAATGATTCAGAAACCAACAGGACTCATGAGATACGCTAAAGTTTTCTCGATTGTTCTGCTCATCCTGGCGGGATGCAAAGGTGGTAACAAAGGCGAATTGACGGGAGTTCCTCATCGCGATAAATGGTATCAGGCTGATCCATACGGAATGGTTTACATTCCTGCAGGATCGTTCACGATGGGACCAAGCGACCAGGACATCGCATACACCCTCACCTCGCAGGGAAAAACAGTAACAGTTCCTGCTTTTTACATGGACAATACTGAAATCACCAATAACGAATACCGCCAGTTTGTTTATTGGGTACGCGATTCACTTGCTCACCGCCTGCTCGGGGGAGAACATCTTGTTGACGAAGGAGAATATGGCGAACACATCAACTGGCGAGCGAAAATCAAATGGGATGATGAACAGAATGTGGAAACTCTTGCCGAACTTTTTCTTCCGGAAACAGAACGCTTTTACCGCAGAAAAGAAATTGATACCCGTAAACTTAATTTTGAATACTACTGGATCGACCTCGTATCTGCTGCTCAGAAAGCAAACCGTGAACAAGGTTTAAAAGACCGTTCCGTATTCATCAAGAAAGATGTGATCAATGTGTACCCGGATACTTTATCATGGATGGCTGATTACGTGTATTCATACCATGAGCCTTTAACACAGATGTACTTCTGGCATCCTGCTTATGACGATTATCCCGTGGTAGGCGTTACCTGGAAACAGGCGCGGGCATTCTGCATCTGGAGAACCCAGTTACTGAACAGCTACCTCGCCGAAAGCGATGATGCATTTGTGCAGTATTTCAGGTTGCCATCAGAAGCTGAATGGGAATATGCAGCTCGCGGCGGACTGGAATTATCTCCGTATCCATGGGGTGGCCCGTACATCCGCAACAGCCGCGGTTGTTTTCTTGGAAACTTCAAACCGATGCGCGGAAATTATATGGATGACGGTGGTGTGTACACTGTGAAAGCAACATCCTACTGGCCGAACGATTACGGTTTATATTGTATGGCCGGTAACGTTGCGGAATGGACCAGCAATGCATATGATGAGTCGGCATACAGTTTTACTCATGATGTGAGTACCAATTATGAATACGAGGCCAAGGAAACAGATTCGCCTGCGTTAAAAAGAAAAGTTATCAGAGGGGGTTCATGGAAGGATGTTGGTTGGTATCTTCAAACCAGCACCCGTTCTTACGAATATCAGGATACAGCCAAATGTTATGTAGGTTTCCGCTGTGTCATGAGTTTCTTGGGGCGAGATAAATCAGATTATTAGGATTTTCTCCCAGTTGAAAAAAAGTATTGATTTCCTGTCTGCTGAATCAAAGTATTTCATTCAGTTATTAATCATTATTGTCTAACCAGAATAACACACCAAACTCAATTTCACTATGGGACTTACGGAGCTAACGCAAGGAAAAAAATTCAAAAAATTTATGGCAAGATTATACGGATGGGGAGCATCTGTCGTAATCATTGGAGCCTTGTTTAAAATTCAGCACTACCCGGGCGCAGGTTTAGCACTGGTATTAGGGTTGGGTACGGAAGCCGTCATCTTCTTCTTTTCTGCTTTTGAGCCGCCGCATGAAGATGTGGATTGGTCGCTGGTGTATCCTGAACTTGCCGGCATGCAGGATGAAGATGCCATGGACAGGAAGAAAAAGAAAGCCATCAAGGATCCTGTTGCCCAGTACATGGATAAATTACTTGCCGATGCCAACATCGGTCCCGATATGATTTCCAGTTTAGGTGCTGGTTTGAAGTCATTGGGAGACAACACCGGGAAACTGGCAGATCTCAGCAATGCTACCGTTGCTACCGATGAATACGTGAAGAACGTAACCCAGGCTACTCAATCCGTTGGCAATTTATCGAACTCTTATACCAAAGCTGCACAGGCTGTGGAACAACTGTCATCTTCTACTGATGACGTGCGTGTTTACAAAGACCAGGTGGTTTCGGCAGGTAAGAACCTCGCAGCATTGAATGCCGTTTATGAACTGCAGTTGCAGGATTCCAATGAACACCTGAAGCAGACCAGCAAATTCTATGAAGGTATCAATGAGTTGATGTCGAATTTAAGTTCTTCACTGAACGATACAAGAAAATACCGTGAGGAAGTAGCTCTTCTTGCAAAGAATTTATCCCAGCTCAATACCGTTTACGGCAACATGCTGTCGGCTATGACTCTTAAATCTTAAGCGCTGATTATTTCGTTCATCAACACCACTCTTAACCCGACAAACACACCACCGATATGGCACAGGGAAAGTTAACCCCCCGGCAGAAGATGATTAACATGATGTACCTCGTGTTAACAGCCCTGCTGGCTCTTAATATCACCAAGGAAGTCATCAATGCTTTTGTTACCATCAACGACAGCATTGAAATTTCGAAGGGAAACATTGAAAAGAAAAACGCTGATACGTATGCAGCTTTCAAGCAGGCCATGTCAGTGGATGCAAGTAAATACCAGGCGGTAAATGCAAAAGCTCAGAATATCAGGAAAGCAGCCGACAGCCTCGTGATGAATATTCAGACACTGAAAGAAAACCTGATCAGGGAGTCCGATAAAGTAGACAAAGGGAAAAATACTCCTGAGTTAAAGGAAATGGAGAGGAAAGACGATTATGATGTGCCAACAACAGTGATGTGTGGAACGGAGCAGGATGGAAAAGGAAAAGAAGCAACGCGGTTAAAAGCCATGATGGAGCAATTCAAAAAAACAATCGTTGCCAACCAGCCTGATAATCCATCTACAGATTATCAGAAAAGCCTGAACATTTTATTAAATACCAGTGATCCTGATCCAAAAAGTGAAGCTTATAAGAGTGAAGGAAAAAGAACCTGGGAAATGAATAATTTTTATCATAACCCTGTTGTTGCGACTGTGGCTCTTCTAACGAAGTATCAAAGCGATGTGCGCAATGCGGAATCTCATATTACGGATGATCTTCTGTCATCAGTGGATAAAAACATTATCAAACTTAACCAGTTTACGGCGAAGGTAATTGCGAACAGTACCGTCGTTACGATCGGCAGCGATTACCAGGCTGATGTATTTCTTTCAGCCACATCCTCTACGATGGCACCGGAAGTTTTTATTGGTGCTACAACGGATTCCGCCGGCAGTAAAAACTGCAAAGGATGCGATGCAAAACCACTTCCTGTTGCTGACGGATATGGAAAGTATACCGATCGCCCGGGATCAGAAGGAGAAAAAAAATGGAGCGGAGTCATCCGTGTGAAGAAACCGGATGGCAGCTACGAACATTATCCTTTCAGTGAATCATACCAGGCTCAGAAACCAAACAGTGTGGTATCAGCGGATAAAATGAACGTGCTTTACATTGGCGTGGATAACCCGATGTCCATTTCAGTTCCCGGTGTTTCGAATGACAAAGTAAAAGTTTCGATTGAAGGCGGTGGCGGTTCATTGAAAGCAAATACACAGGCAGGAGGCGGACACTACATCGCTAGCGTCACCACTGTTGGAAAATCGACCATTAAAGTTTCTGCAGAAATAGCCGGTAAGCCAATGCCGATGGGAAGTTTTGAGTACCGCGTGAAACGTGTTCCCGATCCGGTCGCAACTATTTCGAACAGCAAAGGCGGACCGATCAACAAAAACCTTCTCGCTGCCGGAACCTTGATTCCCGTTCTCGAGAATTTTGATTTCGAATTATTCTTTAAGATCATGAGTTTTAAAATCACCATTGTTCAAACCGGTAAAGACCCGCTTGAACTCGAGGGACAAGGCAACCAGTTGACTCAACCCATGCGTGATGCCGTTTCCAAACTTCGTGGTGGTTCTAAAGTTTACATTGAATACATAAAAGCAAAAATGGCAACAGGGGCTGATCAGTCAACCCGCAGTTTGTCGCCGATGAGCTTCGTGATACAGTAATATTCCTAAAAACAGGAGGCAAAATGAAATTCAAAATCTTGTTGGTTCTTACAGTGATGCTGATGGCAAGGACTTCCTTCGCCCAGTCGCTCAATGTACTGGATGGTGTGTATGTGAAAGAACATACGGCCGAGCGTGAACCACTTACCTATTCATACCTGCGTGAAGCAGATGTGATGTGGTCAAAACGGATCTGGCGTGTCATCGACCTGAATGAAAAGATGAACCTCCCGTTGAAATATCCGATCGGAAAAATTCTCGACAGGAAAAGCCTGATCGATTTGATGCTGGATGCTATCAAAGAGGGATCATTAACAGCGTACAGCACTACCGATGATGAATTCACCCTTCCCGTTACCATGAAGGAGATTGCTGCCAAAGGCGGAGCACGTTCAGACACCACCAAAATGAACCGCCCTGATCCCCCTTATGAAGAATACGACACGGTGATTGCGAAAGAATTCGCCCCGGAAAAAGTAATCGCGTATCGTTTAAAAGAAGAATGGTTCTTTGATAAGCAGCGTTCCGTTATGGATGTTAGAATCATCGGTATTGCTCCAATGATTTATGATATTGATGAATCAGGTAATCTCCGTCCGGGCAATGTGAAAAAACCATTGTTCTGGGTTTACTATCCCGAAGCACGCAAACTGTTTGAGAACAGCGAAGTCTTCAACAGGGAAAACGACGGGTCAAGAAGGTCGTTTGATGATATTTTTCAAAAGCGTTTGTTCTCAAGTTTTATTTACAAAGAGTCGAATGTGTATGACCGTAGAATTGAAGACTACCGCCAGGGCTTAAGCGCATTGCTGGAAGCAGAGAGAATCAAAAATGACATTACTAATTTTGAACACGACATGTGGGAATATTAATTCCCGCGCGGTTCAAAAGAAAAACCCATCAGGCATTTGGCTGATGGGTTTTTTTGTGCCTTCTGTTTTATGAGTTGATTGGGTTGCTTGATTAACGGCCCAACAAAAAAGGATGCCCATCATCTGAGCATCCTTTGTCTTGTATCTTGATTCTAAAATCTTGCTTCTCTGATTCCTCACGCCGACTCAGCCAGGATAATAATTTTGTTTTTTAAATTCTCCACCACGCCGCCTTTTACATCAAACTCTTTTACGCCTTCCTGGTCTTTTACTCTTACTTTTCCGTTGAGAAGAGTGGAGATAACGGGAGCATGGTTCTTCAGCATCTGGAAACGCCCGCTCATGCCGGGAACACTCACTGAGCTGACTTCTCCGCTGTAGATTTTTTTGTCGGGGGTGATTATTTCGAGGATCATTGGTAGATTAACTTAATGGACAAAAATTAATTCGCTTCTGCTAACAGTTTCTTGCCTTTCTCAATCGCATCATCAATCGTTCCGACCAGGTTAAATGCCGCTTCAGGATATTCATCCACTTCACCATTCATAATCATGTTGAAGCCTTTGATGGTCTCTTCGATCGGCACAATCACACCTTTCAAACCGGTGAACTGTTCAGCCACATTGAACGGCTGGGAGAGAAAACGTTGTACGCGCCTTGCACGGTGTACCACGAGTTTGTCATCGTCGCTCAGTTCATCCATACCAAGAATGGCAATGATGTCCTGGAGTTCTTTATAGCGTTGAAGAGTGCTTTTTACACGTTGCGCTGTATTGTAATGTTCATCGCCCACTACCATCGGGGAAAGGATGCGTGATGTGGAATCCAGTGGATCAACAGCCGGATAAATTCCAAGTTCTGCAATCTTACGGCTCAATACGGTAGTTGCGTCCAGGTGAGCAAAGGTGGTAGCCGGGGCCGGATCGGTGAGGTCATCGGCAGGTACGTAAACGGCCTGTACCGAGGTGATGGAACCCCTTTTGGTTGATGTAATCCGCTCCTGCATGATTCCCATTTCAGTAGCCAGGGTAGGCTGGTATCCAACGGCGGATGGCATACGTCCAAGCAGTGCTGATACTTCAGATCCGGCCTGTGTGAAACGGAAGATGTTATCAATGAAGAAAAGGATATCACGTCCGCCTGATTTTTCATCTCCGTCGCGGAAATGTTCTGCAACAGTAAGCCCGGAAAGAGCCACACGCGCACGTGCTCCCGGTGGTTCGTTCATTTGTCCGAACACCAAAGTAGCCTGTGATTTTCCGAGTTCTTCCATGTCCACTTTTGAAAGATCCCAGCCGCCTTCTTCCATCGATTTTTTAAATTCTTTACCATAGCGGATTACACCGGATTCGATCATCTCGCGAAGCAGGTCATTTCCTTCACGCGTACGTTCTCCCACACCTGCGAACACGGACAAACCGGCATAACTCTTTGCGATGTTGTTGATCAATTCCATGATCAGTACGGTTTTTCCAACACCGGCTCCGCCGAATAAACCAATCTTACCTCCTTTGGAATAAGGTTCGATCAGGTCGATGACTTTGATACCCGTATATAAAACTTCTGATTCAGTTGAAAGATCTTCAAATCTCGGTGGCTGGCGGTGAATGGAGTATCCATTGGCTTTTTCCACCGTTCCGATTCCGTCGATGGCATCACCCACCACATTGAAAAGGCGGCCTTTGATGGCTTCGCCGGTAGGCATTTTAATCGGAGCTCCTGTTCCACGAACGGGCATTCCTCGTCTTAAACCATCGGTTGCATCCATTGCAATGGCACGCACCGTGTCTTCCCCGATGTGCTGCTGACATTCCAAAACCAAAAGAGAACCATTCGGACGGTCAATTTCCAATGCATCCAGGATGTTAGGAAGCGAAGCACCTTCGTCTTCAAAACTTACGTCAATTACAGGCCCGATAATCTGTGTTATTTTTCCAATATTAGCCATGATCTGATAGATATGTTTTTTTAAAATTGAGACCGCGAAAGTAATGGTTTTTTCGTTATCAGATTCATCGGATTTGAAAAAGATTCGTCAGGTTGCAGATTGAACTTAAATCCTATTTTTGCGCCTCATTAATTTAAAAAATACTATTGAAATGACTGGAAATAAAATTACCATGAGTGCCGGAAAACTGAACGTTCCGGATGATCCGATTATCCCTTTTATAGAAGGAGATGGCACCGGGCCGGATATCTGGGCTGCTTCCGTTCGCGTTCTCGATGCAGCTGTTGAAAAAGCATATCACGGCAAAAAGAAAATTTTTTGGAAAGAAGTTTTGGCAGGAGAGAAGTCCTTCAAAAAAACGAACAACTGGCTGCCTGATGAAACCCTGGATGCTTTCCGGGAATACCTCGTTGGAATCAAGGGACCACTCACTACACCTGTTGGTGGCGGAATCCGTTCGTTGAATGTGGCGCTTCGGCAGATCCTTGACCTGTACGTTTGTCTTCGCCCGGTACGCTGGTTCGAAGGAGTTCCTTCACCCGTAAAAAATCCGGGAGCCGTCGACATGGTGATCTTCCGTGAAAACACAGAAGATATTTATGCCGGAATTGAATTCACTCCGGGTTCCCCGGAAGCGCAGAAAGTCCTTGACTTCATCGCTAAAGAATTTCCGAAGGAGTTCGGCAAAATCCGTTTCAATACAAAAGAAAAAGCTGCTGATTTCTGGAAGATGGTGGGGACTGATAAAGTTACTCCGGAGGTGATGGTGGGTGTCGGCATCAAGCCGGTGAGCAAAAGCGGAAGCATCCGTTTAATACACAGTGCCATCACGTTTGCCATCAAACATCAGCGCAGGAGCGTGAACATCGTTCACAAAGGAAACATCATGAAATTCACCGAAGGCGCTTTCCGCGACTGGGGATACCAGGTGGCGAAAGAGTTTTTCGGTGCAGTGGAAATTGACGGCGGCCCGTGGTGCAAAATTCCGGAAGGAAAACCGGGAGCAGGAATCATCATCAAGGATTCGATTGCAGACATCACCCTTCAGCAGGTGCTCACTCGTCCTGAAGAGTTCGATGTGATTGCCACGTTGAATCTCAACGGAGATTATTTAAGTGATGCGTTGGCTGCACAGGTAGGAGGAATCGGAATTGCGCCGGGAGCAAACATCAACTACATCACCGGCCATGCGATTTTTGAAGCGACACATGGCACGGCTCCGAAATATGCCGGACTGGATAAAGTAAATCCGGGATCTGTTGTTTTAAGCGGAGCCATGATGCTGGAACATCTCGGGTGGACGGAAGCGGCCACTCTCATTTACAAAGGAATGGAGAAAAGCATTGCTGCGAAACGCGTCACCTATGATTTTGAACGTTTGATGCAGGGAGCAACACTTCTCAAATGTTCGGAGTTTGGGGATGAACTGATAAAGCAAATGTGAGGTTTTCCATTCAAGCAAAAAAGGGTAGTGACTCAAGATGAATTTCTCATTGCACGCTCTGTGTTTCTCAGTGCCCTCAGTGCCTCCGTGGTCAAATGTTTCTAAGAATTTAGTGTACCCCCCGGTACATTCACCACGGAGGACATGGAGTTTCACCGAGACTTTCTGTTGTGAAGCATATACTGATATTAAATAAAATTGAAATGCCACTACTGAAAAAAGTCCTCTGCAAAGTGGAGGACTTTTTTTATAATTTATTTTTCTTTTCCTTTTTCCTTTTACTAATCCAGCCTGATCCGATACGCTATTCCCGTAGTGTAAAACATCCCGTCGTTCGTGTGTAGTGCAGCACTGTTTTCTATGGCGTTGTTCTGGTTATCGTACAACTTATACATTCTGTAGAATGTTTGTCCTGCTTCGGCAAAAATTACAAGATGATCGGCAATGTAATAGTTGAGGTACAATTTTAACTGGTCGTGACCGAGTGCGTTGTCGCCTTCTCTCACATAACTGCTTCCTGATGCTTTGCTTAACCGGTATGAACTGATCACCGACTGGAATGCTGCGCCCGCATATATTTTTTTGTCGATTTTATATTCGAAGTTCATGTTGGATGGTAAATCACCAAAGAGATTCATGTGATCATTGATCTTCCATTCAATTCCGAGCAGCGGGATAAAATAATCTCCGAAAAATTCACGGTTGTAATAAAGCCCGAAATGATATTTGAGATGATCGTTCTTTTTGTAGTTGGCTAACACGACTCCTCCGACCTGGAAGTCTTCCGAAGAAATGTCCTTGAAATCAGAATTGATTTTAGGAATCAGCATGACCATTGTTCTCCATTTATCATTTTTCCAGCCGTGGTCATAACCGATGGCAAGGGAAGTACTGTACAGGCTGGTGTGAATCTGCTGATCACCCGAAATCGTGAAGTTCATTTTAGTCACATCACCATTCACCAGGACGAGGTCTTTGTTTTTCAATTCGAGCGGAAGTAAAATAGTTGCTTCGCTTAAACCGGAGTTCATCGTGTTCTTTGCATCGTTGTTAAACGATTGCTGCGGGAAATACTGGTACTTCACATTCAGCGGGTCAATAAACGGCTGCGAAGATGAAATCATGGGAGCGACAAAGGTCGTCAACAGGATGATGAGGATTTTACTGCGGGTCAATGTTTTCATTTTGATTTTTTAATGCCGTTCTCCGGCATATATTCATCCTGTTAACTCGCATGCACCCGGAAAGTTTTTTATTACGGAGCGAATTCTTACTCCTTGTATAGAATGAAAAAGACAGATCGGCGCATGACGGGTTGCTTTTTGATCATTAAAAGGAACCGGCTTGCGGAAGAGGAGGAAAGACTTACAGTTTCCGGGCTTGTAAATGGACTTGTGGAATTCCCTCGAGGAACACTTCTGCATACATTTCGAATATCCAGGGAAAGACTGCTGCCATTTATTCGATGACTATTTTTTTCCTGAGAACATTTTCCCCGTTCATGTTTTCAAGAGCAAGAAAATAAATTCCCTTACTCATGTTTCCGAAGTCAAAAGGAATGGTTAAGTGCGTTTCAACTGCAATCGATTGACAAAGCATGGTCTCACCAAGGGCGTTGCAGATGATGAGTTGGTAAGGCGATGGTTGCGGTGATGAAATGTACAGTTCAAATTTTCCACCGGAAGGATTGGGAAGAATCTTTACCTGGAATGTTTGCTCCGCCGGATGAATGATTCCCGAAATATTTCCGATCATGTTGATGTTGTCGAGATACAATGCCTGTCCGTAGTAACCGATGTTCTGAAAAGCAACTGACACATCACCCATCCCGGCAAATGCATCGAGGTTGATGACCTGTGTATTCCATTGTGTGGAAGTCGGGACGAACGTTGAAGATGTATTCTGCGGAGCTGTTGCCAGTGTGGCTCCTCCGTCAACGTAAACTTGTGTGATGGTGGTATCGCAGTCAGTCAGGACGAACACGGCAAGAGAATCACTGTAGGTTCCGCCGTAATAGGAATAAGCGTAATCGTACGAAAGGTTTACATGTGTCTCCTGGGAAAGATCGTAATGAGGTGTGCGCAGTTCATTCTTCCTTCCGTTTGCATCCTGGTTGTAATTATCAAACCATGCACTTTCCATACTGTTGCCGTAACCTCCGACGGAAGTTGTTTGGTACCAGGTTAACCCGTCGTTATTCACATCAAGCTCGTACCATTCCGGTGGAAGAAAAGAAGAGAATCCTTCGGTAAGAGGAAGCGGGTTCACATTGGTAACGTTCATATAGTTATTGATCGTTACGGTATCGTTTCCATTGTTGTTAGAGGCGACCAGGGTTACAGGAAAACTTCCGGCAGAAGTATATAACACCGTTGGATTTTGCAACGTGGATGATGATGGTGTGCCGCCCGGGAAACTCCAGTTCCAGGCAGTGGTATTGCTGGTGGATAAATCAGTAAAATGAACGGTGGAATTCCTGCAAATGATATTCATGTCAACAGTAAGGTCAGCGGCAGGAACCGGGAACGGCTGGTACATCTTCGATTCCCAGACTCCGCGTCCGTAATAAGCAACACGAAGCATTGCATTCGGGCTTCCGTCGTTGTACATCATGAAATCCCGGATATCAGCAATGGTTGGCAGGCCCTGGGAATAATTTACCCAGTTGCTCATGGTATCGTTCCTGAAATAAACTCCTTTTGCCGAGCCGACATACACCGATCCATTGTTGCTGTAATCATCGTGATAAATTTTCAACTGGTTCACACCGGGAAGGTTTCCGGTGATGTTCGTCCAGGTTGTTCCCTGGTTCGCGGAACGATACACTCTTTTTCCACAGGTGAGGTAAATGATATTCGGGTTGTTCTTTGCGATGGCCATGCTTGCTGATACCGCCGTGTTGTATGGACTTGAAAGTGATGCATACGTCGGTGTGGCGCTCATCGCATTCAGGCTATGAAGAATGAGGTTGTTGTCTAACACAATATATACTTCATTGTCATCGACCGGTGAAACAGCAATCGCTTTTACCTGTGTATTCACGTAGGTAATGAGTGTCCATACAGGTGAAGCTGAATTCAGGTTGTCGGTTCTCCAGACATCGGCGGCTCCGACAAAAGCCGTATTGGGATGAAGAGGTGTGAATGTCATCACCACATCGTTGGTGGAAGTGGAAGATGAAAACGGCGGGTTCCATGACTGATCGCCTCCGTTGACGATTCTCCTGTTGCCTGTATGATAGTAAACACGGTTGTTCGCCGAATAATCAAACGACATTTTTTCTCCCCAGTCGCCGCCGCGGTTGGTGAACCAGTTGGAGTGATAATACAATTCGCCGTTGTCCTGCGTTCCGATGCTCACATACCTGTTGTTCAGATTGCTCTGGGCAGCATGGTAACATTCGGTGGCAGCGAGTCCGTCGGAACTTGCATTCCAGTTGTTGCCGCCGTCGGTACTGAGAAAAATTCCGCCGTCATTGGCATTGAACAACTGCTGGTGATTGTACGGGTTGTGAACAAGGTGATGCATGTCGGTATGGCAACCGGCCCACCAGTTCGTAAGCTTTGCCCAGGTGATTCCTCCATCCGTTGATTTCGCCACGTAAACAATGTTTGCATCATCCGGATCAACGGTGATGTCGAAGTTATAATTTCCCTGTCCGGCTGTGGTGGCGGTGTAGCCGTTCAGCATTTGTGCCGGGTTATGGTATATGGTGCTGAAGGAAGTTCCGCCGTTTGTTGATTTCAGTATCGTACATCCATCCACCACTTCACCGAGATAAACTACTTCCGGGTTTGCATGGCTCACGCCGATGCGCATGCCGTTGCCGTTTCCACCGGGAACATACACTCCATTGGTGATCGGAGTCCACGTTTCACCTCGGTTGGTGCTGCGGTAAAATTCAGAATAGGTACAGGCATAGAGGGTATCACCGCCGTTCCCGGGTTTTGAGATCATGTCAGTAAAACTTCCACCGGTAAATTTTTCAGTCCAGCTTAAACCGGCATCATACGATTTCCAGATTCCATCATCGGTGGCTGCAAGTATCACGGAAGGGTTTGCAGGATCAATGAGGATTTCAAGAGCCATCCTGTTCCCGATGTTTGCATGGGAAGCATTCCAGGAGAGCCCGCCATCAGTTGTTTTCCAGATGCCGAAACTCTGGCCGTAATAATTCGGGTCGCCGGTGCCGAGGTAGAGAATGTTGGTGTTGCTGTAATCGATGGCTACAGAAGCACAACTGAGCGCGGGCAACTGATCGGTTCCTGCAACGTGCCAGTGATGTCCCTGGTCGCTGCTGATGAACAGTCCTCCGGATGCTGTAGTGGCATACACCCAGTTCGAATCGACGGGATCAAATTTGATTTGTGTTGTTCTCCCGATGCCGTTGATCTGGCCGGAAATGTTCACCGGGAAATTCGCCGGGCCAGTGAGATGCCAGTTGGCCGTGATTTGTGAATGAGATGCGGCATGAATGAAAAGGAAGAAACAAAAGAGAAATTGTTTTTTCAATCGCATGATATGGACGGAGGGAAACATCACTTCGATGATTTTTGTTGTTCCCATATCCGCAATCGTTCGGAAGGAGTTAAAATGTATCCGTTGGATTCAACATACGGAAGTGTTGCGCGCAGCCAGTTTCTGAACTTCTTATATTGGAACGCATATTGTTCTGATTCTTCTCTTTCTTTTTCTGCCCTCGATTGAAAAAGTTTTTCAAGGGAATTTTTTCTTTTCTCTTTGTTGCCGTGTTCCTGGCCGATGATTTCTTCTTCTTCAACGGGCTTTGTCCTCGATTTCCAGAACAGGTTAAATGCTTTGAGGGTTTCAAAATAGTTGGTTGTGGTGTCGCCCATCATAGCAATCCAGTAGGGATGTTTCTCGTATTGCCTGTCAGAAATTTTTCCGTGAAGATCCTGGCCATTTCCTTTTTGTGAAAAAAAAGAAACGCAGAAAAACAGGATGAACAGGGTGCCAGCGGTTTTCATCAGGAAGGATTAACATCATCAATAAAGGCATGCAGATGTTGTGGTGTAAAGATAATTTATTTCAGGGGAATGCCGATTCATTTCCATGAGAAAAGGCGTGCATGTTATTCCGTACGGATGAAAAGTTCTTTATACATTCATCATTTCGTGATTGCTTTTCTCTTTTCAATGTCTATTTTTGTTCACATCACACATTGAACAGAAACGGATGCCTGTATTAGGTGCATTAATCAAACAAGGGATCAAACTTTCCCAGCGGGTAAAACGCCGGGAGCAAACTCCCATTCAGCAGCAGCGAAGGGTTTTGAAAAAATTACTCCGGTCTGCGGAGTTCACTTCATTCGGAAGTTTTTATCATTTTTCAGAATTTCTCCATGAGCGTAATTTCATGAGACATTTTCAGCAACAGGTACCGGTTTTCAATTACAACAGTTTATTTGAAGGCTGGTGGAACCGTTGCCTCGCAGGAGAAGAAAATGTAACGTGGCATGGACGGGTTAAATATTTCGCACTGAGTTCGGGTACCTCTGAAAGCGCGAGCAAACACATCCCGGTCACACGCGAGATGGTAAGAGCGTTGCGCAAAGCCAGCATCCGGCAAATGCTCACGTTAAGCAAGTACGATCTGCCGGCATCATTTTTCGAAAAAGGTATTTTGTGGCTTGGCGGAAGCACCGATTTAAAAAAGCACAGCGGGTACTACGAAGGTGATGTGAGTGGCATTTCTGCCCGGAGAGTGCCGATCTGGTTTCAGAAATATTACAAACCTGGAAAAAAAATATCAAAAGAAAAAGACTGGAACATCAAGCTGGAAGAAATCACGAAGCAGGCGCATCACTGGGATATCGGCATCATTACCGGTGTTCCGGCATGGGTGCAGTTGCTGATTGAAAAAGTGATTTCGCATTATCAACTGAAAACCATTCATGATATCTGGCCGAATCTCCGCGTGTATGCCCACGGCGGAGTTTCCTTTGAACCATACAGGAAAAGTTTCGAAAAATTTTTCGCTCACCCGGTTCATTACATTGAGATGTACCCGGCTTCAGAAGGATTCATTGCTTTCCAGGCCGAACCGGATGTCAGGTTCATGAAACTGGTATTGAACAACGGTATTTTTTATGAGTTCATTCCTTTTGATGAAACGAATTTTGATTCCGCCGGTGAGCCTTTAAAGGATGCGCGTGTACTTCTGATCAATGAAGTGGAAGAAGGAAAGGACTACGCGATCCTGCTCAGCACATGTGCCGGGGCCTGGCGCTATTTAATCGGTGATGTGATTCGTTTTACCTCGAAGGAACATGCTGAGATGATCATCAGCGGCCGTACCAAACATTTTCTCAGCCTTGTCGGGGAACACCTCTCTGTCGATAATATGAATAAAGCGATTGAAAGCCTTTCACAGGAATTCAATATTGAAATCCCGGAATTTACAGTGGCCGGAATTCCTTACGAAGGAACATTCGCACACAAGTGGTTTCTTGGAACCCATGCTGACATCGATAAAAACCTTCTGAAGAAGAAACTGGATGATAAACTGAAAGAATTGAATGACGATTATGAAGTGGAACGAAGAAGTGCTTTGAAAGATGTATTCGTCGAACTGGTTCCATCTGAAAAATTCTACCAGTTCATGTCGGCAAAAGGAAAACTGGGAGGACAGAATAAATTTCCGCGTGTGATGAAAGGCGCACAGTTGGAAGAGTGGGAGAGGTTCTTGAACCTTTCATGATGTGTTATCCGATTTTCTATGATAACAGTTTGCAACTATTTTAACTTTGAGCCAATCATTAACAAAATTAATACGTTAAAAAAAATGAAAAAGAAATTATTGTTTACTTCAATCTTTTTTCTGGGAACTCTTGTATCCCAGGCCCAATGGCAGCCCGATGTGAGACTGACCAATGATCCAGCGCCCTCCAATACCTCATTGAATAATGCCTGGTGTGTAGCTTCAAGCGGAGACACTGTGATTGCGGTGTGGGATGACCAGCGTGATGGGAACTATGAAATATACTACAAACGCTCAACGGATGCAGGTTTAAGCTGGGGAGCAGATACACGGCTTACGAATAACACTTCTTATTCATACGATCCTTGTATTGCCATATCGGGATTGAATATACATGTTGTTTGGCAGAATGAGCAAAATGGCTTCTACCAGATATACTACAAACACTCCACCGACGGAGGCCTGAACTGGAGTGCAGATACCAGTCTTACAAATGTTTCTGCTGATTTGTGGAATCCATCGATCACATTAAACGGTACGGCTGTGCATGTGGTATGGGAAGATGAACGTCAGGGGAACTCTGAGATCTACTACAAAGGTTCAACGGATGGAGGTTTAAGCTGGGGAGCTGATACACGACTCACGACTGACATTGCTGATTCATGGAATCCTTCTGTATCAGTATCCGGTTCGGTTGTGCATGTTGTGTGGTATGACAATCGTGACGGGAACTGGGAAATCTACTACAAACGCTCTGCAGATGGAGGCGTAAACTGGGGAGCAGATGTGCGGATGACAACGAACCCTTCTGTATCAAGGTATCCGTGTGTCACCGTATCCGGCTCAGTTGTGCAGGTGGTGTGGCATGACGATCGCGATGGGAACTATGAGATCTATTATAAACGCTCAACAGATGGAGGCCTGACCTGGGGATTGGATACAAGACTGACGAATAGCGCTGGTGGTTCATTTTTCCCTTCTGTCGCCGTATCCGGTTCTTTCGTGCATGTCGTATGGTTTGACATGCGTGATGGCATCTATGAGATATACTACAAACGCTCTGTAGATGATGGGATAAGTTGGGGAACAGATACCCGGCTTACGAATGACTCGGCCTATTCATTTTATCCTTCTGTTGCTGTATCCGGCCCGGTTGTGCATGTGGTCTGGCAAGACATGCGTGATGGGAACTACGAGATTTATTACAAACGCGATACCACAGCAAATACGATCGGAATAAATGAATCTCCTGCTTGTGAGAATACCATTCAAATTTTTCCTAACCCGTTTTTAAATAGAATGACTGTCAACAATAGTAAAAACGAACTTTGTGAAATCACTATTTATGACATTACTTCAAGAATATTAGTGCATCAAAAATTTACCAATACCATTACTTTAAACACATCACAACTTGCAAATGGAATTTATATTTACGAAGTGAGAAACAAAAATACAGTGCTCAGGAAAGGTAAGATAGCGAAAGATTGATGCGCCATATTTTCATCGGGACAGCAACACATCCGGTGACATTGAAATTACTTTCTTTGATTCCGATCGCGATGGATGAATTTGAATCGGAAAAATTTTCACATGGAGAATGCGAGAGTGGGGAATGGGCGAGCCGGAGTTTCCAACTCCTGTCACCGATTCTCCCATTCACCGGTTCAATTTGATATTTGGAAACAAGAACAAATAAATTAGTTACTTAAAAAAATGATGTCAACCTGCCACCATGCTTGAGCCCATCCTCAGTGGAATCATCTTCGGACTTCTTCTCGCCATCATGCTGGGGCCGGTTTTTTTTACGCTGCTCCAGACTTCACTGCATGAAGGTTTTAAGGCAGGCGTTTTCCTCGCTCTCGGCGTGTTGATGAGCGATGCGTTTTGCATCATGGTGGCTTATTTATTTGCTTCACAACTTGATCTTTCAGGAAAATACAAAGTCGTGATGGGATGGACAGGTGGTTTGTTGCTGATCAGTTTCGGTGTGATTAATTTTTTCAGAAAAGTAAAACCGAAGGAAGTGGATGATGATAAAAAAACCGTTCATGCTAAATTTATGCTGAAGGGTTTTGTCATGAATACGCTGAACCCGGCCGTGATCCTGTTCTGGGTGGGTGTGATCAGCCTGGTGAAACTGAAAGAAGGATATACCAAACTGGAAGATGCAGAATTTTTTGTTTCTGTACTGGGAACAGTATTCAGTATTGATTTACTGAAAGCATTCATCGCCAACCGGATTTCTCATTTGCTCAATGCATCTGTTTTGCACTGGATCAACTGGATCGTCGGAATTGTCCTGGTCGTTTTTGGTGCGGGGATGATCATCAAAGTTGTGTAAACAGAGCATCTTCCTTTTTCGCATGACATCTTTGGATGAAACAACTTCAACTTTGTTCATGTTTTTATGTTCCCTGTGATCAGTTAAAAGAACATCGGAACCCAATCAGTATTCTATTTCTTGTATTCCTTCCTTTTTCTGAATGATAAGTACGGATTAAACAGAGCCTCTTCATTTCGACTCCGTTACCATTCCGGTGCATGACCTTTATCATACTTTAATATGTTACATAAAAATACTTTTATCGGATAATAAAGGAATAGAAACATGGCATACACTTTTAAAAATCTTAACGTAGAAAAAATCTCAGTCATCGGCGCCGGCCAGATCGGCCCCGACATCGCATTGCATTTTGCAAAATCTCTTGCTCCTTTCGGAGTACCTGTAGTGGTGGTGGATATTTCACCACAGGCATTGGAGAAGGCGAAAGAAAAAGCTTTTAAAAAAATTCAAAAAGGTGTGGAGACCGGTGCGTTTAAACCGGAGCAGGCTGAAAAAATAAAGAACGCATTGCTTTTTTCAGCAGATTATGAGCATGTGAAAGGATCGCAATTGGTTATAGAAGCTGCCACGGAAGATGAGAACATAAAGGACAAAATATTCCGCCAGGTTGAATCACTTACGGATGACCGGTGTGTTTATCTTTCCAACTCATCCCACATGCAGCCGGAAGTTATTTTCCGGAACATCAAGAATAAATCGCGTTGCCTCGTGGCGCATTATTTTTTCCCTGCTGAAATTAACCCGGTGGTGGAACTCATTCCCGGCAAGGAAACAGATGCTTCTCTTTTAAATATCATGCTTTCCTTCTATGAATCCATTGGCAAAGTTCCGATTCGTGTAAAAAGTTCCTATGGCTATGCCATTGATCCTGTCTTCGAAGGAATTTGCCAGATTGCTATTTCGTGTTTTGAAAAAGGCCTGGGCAGTGAAAAAGAAATTGATGCAGCCGCAGTGAAAGCACTGGGACTGGGAGTCGGGCCATTTACCGCGTTGAATTTAACAGGAGGAAATCCCATCACCGCACACGGTTTGGATGAAATGGGAAAGTTGTTGATGCCGTGGTTTAAAACTCCCGCAGCACTTCATGAAAAAAATCAGAAGAAAGAAAACTGGAATACCGCTCAGCGAGGAGAAAAAGTAGAACTCTCTCCCGCGAAAGAAGAATTGTTAGTGAAAGAATTTCAAGGTGGGTTTTTTGCGTTGACATCTTTTATCCTGGAACTTGGTATTGTTGACATCAACGATTTGAATATGGCTTGCGAGATGTCGCTGGTGATCAAAGCGCCTTTTTCTTTCATGAATAAAACAGGAATCGACCGTGCATACGACCTGGTGAAACAATTCTGTGCCGGCCACCCTTCCTTTCCTTTCCCGGGAAATTTGGAAAAAGCAAAATCAGAAGGCGGATGGAAGTTGCAGGACATTGTCACCGAAAAACGCGATGATGTTTTACTCATCACCCTCCGCCGCCCGAAAGTGTTGAACGCTCTCAACCTGGAAGTGCTACGGCAGGTGAGGAAAACACTGGAAGCTGCAAAAAATGATGCGGCCGTGAAAGCCGTTGTCATCACCGGTTTCGGAACCAAAGCATTTGTGTCGGGAGCTGATTTGAATATGCTCGCCGCGTTGAAAACCCCAGACGAAGGCTACAACAATTCACGAACCTTTCAATCGGTGCTCGATGATGTTGAAAATTATTCGAAGCCTGTTGTGTGTGCGATGAATGGTTTTGCATTTGGCGGAGGAAATGAATTGGCCATGGCCTGCACCACTCGCATCTGTAAAAAAGGATTACCTGTGCTGGTTTGCCAGCCGGAAGTGAACCTCGGTTTCATTCCCGGCGCCGGCGGAACACAGCGGCTGCCGCGGCTTGTAGGAGTCGAAAAAGCGGCGGAGATTCTACGGACAGGGAGAAATGTCTCTTCAAAAGAAGCGGCTGAAATAGGGTTGGTGTATAAGGAGGCGGAAGGTGATCTCGTGGATGAAGCAGTACAACTTGCCAGGCAGCTTGCATCCGGAGAAGTGAAAGTGAAAAAAGTTTCCAAAGAACCACTCAGTGCCAACGGAAATCCGCAGCCCATCGACATCGGCCATTTGAGTAAAAAAATTGATGCGATCCTGGTGAAAGCTATTTACGAAGGTTCGCGGATGAGTTTAAAAGACGGACTTGATTTTGAATCGCGGATGTTTGGCGAATGCCTCAGTACAGAGGATATGAAAATCGGTTTGGAAAATTTTAAAACCAACGGACCCAAAGCAAAAGCAAATTTCATTCATAAATAAAAATGAAATTCAAAGTAGGAATCGACATAGGAGGAACGTTCACTGACATCATCGCGATATCAGAAACGGGTGATACGACCGTGCATAAAATATTGTCGACACCGGAAGATCCTTCCATCGGTTTCATCAACGGGTTGCGGGAGGTGGCGGAAATGCGTTCCACCGGTTTTGAAACCTTTCTTTCTTCCGTTGACACGATTGTTCACGGAACCACGGTCGCCACCAATGCCTTGCTCACGTTAAAAGGAGCGAAGACGGCGTTGATCACCACGAAAGGATTCCGTGATGCTCTCGAAATGCGCCGGGGAATCCGCGAAGAACAATTCAACAATCATTACCGGAACGTTGTTCCGCTGGTGCCGCGCTACCTGCGGTTTACGGTGGATGAACGCATCAGCGCAGAAGGCAAAGTGGTGAAGAAATTCAACACGAACGAACTGGTTCCCATCATAAAAAAACTGAAGAAGGAAAAAGTGGAATCCGTTTGCATCTGTTTCATGAACTCATTCAAAAATGCCGCACATGAAAAACAGGCGGTAACATTTCTTCGTAAAAATCTTCCTGGAATTTTTGTGACGGCTTCGTTTGAAGTGCTTCCATCCATTCGTTTTTATGAACGCGTGAGCACCACCGCTGTCAATGCTTTTATCGGTCCCATCGTAGCGAATTATTTTGACAACCTCATTAAAAAACTTGAGATCATCCGTTTCAAAGGAACACTGTTGGTGATGCAATCGAATGGCGGTGTGGTGACTCCCGAAGTCGTAAAAAAAATTCCGGCAGTTACTGTTTTGTCGGGGCCGGCAGCCGCACCAACAGCAGGGGCTTTTTATTCTTCGTTGCTTGGATATAAAAACTGCATCACCGTCGACATGGGAGGAACGAGTTTCGATGCTGCGTTGGTGATCGACCATCAATGCGTCACCAGTACCGATGGATCGATCAACCGCTACCGCATCGCATTGCCTTCACTCGACATCATCACCATTGGCGCCGGCGGTGGAAGTATCGGATGGATTGATAACGGTGGATTGTTGCGCATGGGGCCGCAGAGCGCAGGAGCCATG
Source organism: Bacteroidota bacterium (assembly GCA_026391945.1). Lineage (GTDB taxonomy): Bacteria > Bacteroidota > Bacteroidia > AKYH767-A > 2013-40CM-41-45 > JAPLDA01. The sequence goes on from JAPLDA010000007.1 coordinate 26,085, forward strand.
CCGGGTCCTGTGTGCTATGAACGCGGAGGAAAAATGCCAACCTGTACCGATGCCGATTTAATATTGGGCTATCTCAACCCTCATTTTTTTGCCGGCGGAAAGTTAAAACTGAACAAAACAAAAGCGGAGAAGATTATTCAAACGGAACTTGCCGACAAACTTGGTTTGTCGACGCTGGAAACCGCCGCCGGTATGTTCCGCATCATCAATAACAACATGGCGCAGGGTGTACGCGAAATTTCCGTTGAACGTGGATATGATCCACGCGAATTCCTGTTCATCGTCGCGGGCGGCGCCGGTTCCATTCACTCTTCAGAAATCTGCAAGGAGCTGGAGATCTCCGTTTTTGTGGTGCCGAATGTGTCTTCCATTTTCTGCGCAGCCGGGATGTTGCTCGGTGATCTGAAACACGATTTCATCCGTTCCTATTTTTCTTCCTTTTCCAAAATTGATAAAAAATATTTCATCACGATTTTCAATGAAATGAAAAAAGAGGGAATGGAAACGCTGCTTCATGAAGGTGTGAAAGAAAAGGACATGGAGTTGTTTCCCGTGCTCGACATGCGTTATGCAGGACAATACCACGAGGTGCCGCTCCAGGTAGAATGGAGTGACGTTGTAAACTTCAATCTCTCCAATGTTTTTGAAGCGTTTCACAAAGAGCATAACCGGCAGTTTGGCTATTCATTGAAAGAAGAAGAAACCGAAATGGAATTAATCAACGTGCGTTTGCGCGTGATCGGGAAAACCGAAAAACCAAAATTTCTTTCTTCGAAGGGCAAAGCAATCTCCCTTGAAAAAGCGGTGAAAGAAAAACGCAAGGTATATATTCCTGAATTGAATGAATTGAAATTGATACCGGTGTTTGACGGTGATTTGCCGATAGGAGGATCGGTGATTCATGGCCCGGCTGTCATTGAAAAAATCACCACTTCTGTTTTCATCAGCAACAAATATGATTGCCTCGTAGATGATTTCGGGTCGTTCATCGTGTACGAGAAAGAAAAATATCCAGGCGGATTTCAGCCGAAACAAAAACTGGTTGACGTGAATGAAAATTAAATTTCGCAATGCAGGCCGGATAAAAAAAATGAAATGAATAAAGGACTACTGACATTTTATAGTGCATACATAAAGTAAATGCCGGATGAACATCGATAAAATACTCGTTTCCATTTTTCAGCGCGCATTCAAATCGATGACGGATGAGATGAGCATTTCGCTGACGAAAACCACGCGCTCTCCCATCCTCTGCGAAGCGAAGGATTTTGTCACCGGTTTGTATGACGCAAAAGGGCAGATGCTGGAGCAAACGGAAAATCTTCCCATCCTTTCTTTTTCCCTCGGCCCTGTCTGCAAGGAAATTCTCAGGCAATACGGCAACGAGATCCACGAAGGAGATGTGATCATTCACAACGATGTTTTTTCGATGGGAAACCAGAACAACGATGTGGCGATTTTCAAACCGATTTTTTTTGAAAATAATTTGGTGGGATGGTCTGCTGCAAAAGGCCACCAGGCCGATATCGGCGGAGCTGTACAAGGCGGGTACAATCCGAATGCGACGGAAGTCTGGCAGGAAGCCATTCGCATTCCGGCGGTGAAGTTGTATGAAAAAGGAAAATTCAGAAAGGATGTCTGGAATTTAATTTTTGCGAACATACGTTTGCAAATGGTACAGGAAGATATTAAAGCACAGATCGGAGCCTGCACATTGGGAGAAAGAAGACTGCAGACATTTGTCGGGAAATACGGGCTGGAAATTTTCGAGGCACACAAGCAGGCCTTGTTTGACTCCACCGAAAAAATGATGCGTGCAGAAATAAAAGCCATTCCCGATGGTGTGTACACCGGCGGAAGCATGGTGTATTACGACGGGAAGCACAAGGGCAGCAAATTCCCGATCAAAACAAAAATCACCGTTGAAAATGAAAACATCATTTTCGATTTTTCAAAATCATCACCGCAAACCAAAGGATTTGTAAACGGAACATACACATCTACCTGTTCGGCCATTACCCTTACCTTTTTGCAAATGGTGAATCCAAACATTCCGCATAACGAAGGAATGATCAAGCCGCTGAAATACATCGTTCCCGAAGGTACCATCCTTCATGCATCGTATCCTGCCGCCACCACGTTTGGAAATCACCTCTGTCCGCAGGTGGCCGATGCGATTTTCAAAGCGCTTGGGCCGGCCATCCCGGAAAAAGTAACGGCTGGGTGGAATCATTTGCTCTGTTCACTTTTTACCGGCTCACATCCGCGCACCGGAAAAAAATATGTGGATATCTGTTTCCTCGGGATGAAGGGTGGAAGCGGCGCACTGAAAGGCGATGACGGGTATGATCACATCGGGATGATAGACGCTTCAGGCGGTGTGCTCGACCAGGATTATGAAATGTATGAACAGCAAACGCCGCACATGATTTTGCAGCATGAATATTTGTGCGATTCAGGCGGCGCCGGCCAATGGCGCGGCGGTTTGGGAACGGAAACAAAAATTTTATTAAAAAGTGATAACACGACCATGGTGGTGTTCGGTGACGGCGACGTTGAGCCAAACTACGGATTGTTTGGTGGGAAGGGAAGTGTGTTGAATAAAATTGAATTGAAATATAGGAACGGAAAAAAAGTAATTCCAAAGAGTAAAGACATCATCCATGGAATTCCTGACCTCACCTTGTATTCTCAAATTGCAGGCGGCGGCGGTGGCTATGGCAACCCTAAAAAAAGAGCGAAAGAAAAAGTATTGCAGGATGTAAAGAACGGAGTGGTCTCCAAAAAAGCGGCGGAGAAACTTTATGGAGTAAAATAATAGCTACGAATTACAAATGGGCGAATTACGAATCTACGAATGAAGGCAAACAACAAGTTAGTTGTTTAACACATTCGTTAATAATTTTAATCATGAGTCATCAAACCATATTGCCTGACGGCTGGCCAACACCCAAAGGATATTTGAACGGAATCCTGGCTGAAAAGGGAAGAGTTCTTTTTTTGGCTGGACAGGTTGGCTGGACAGAAGAAGAGAAATTTGCCAGCGAAAAACTGGTTCCGCAATTTGAACAGGCGCTGAAAAATATTTTGGCCATTGTAACAAAGGCAGGAGGGAAGGCAGAAGACATTTGCAAGATGACTTGTTTTTGTAAAGACAGGAATCAATACCTGGAAAACAGAAAAGAACTGGGTGCAGTCTGGAAAAAAATCATGGGAAAACATTATCCATGCATGAGTATGATTTTCGTTGTTGACTTACTGGATCATCCTGCACTTATTGAAATAGAAGCTACCGCTGTAATACTTACCAATAACAAAGAACGAATTACGAATGAATACGAATAATCGAATGATGAAACAGAGGGTATATAGAGAGGGTTCGGGTTATCATAAATTGTTTTTTATGATTCGTAAATTAGTAATGATTTGTAATTCGAAAATTCGTAATTTGTAGTACCATGGACTTTGAATTAACCGACATACAAAAACAAATTCAGCAAACCTTTCGCGATTTCACATTGAGGAAAGTAAAACCTGTAGCGGCCAAGCTGGATGAAGAGAAAATATTTCCAACGAAACTTTTCAAAGAAGCCGGCGAACTTGGTTTTTTCGGAATGCGTTATCCCGAAAGTGCCGGAGGAAGCGGCCTTGATATTACTTCGTACTGTCTTGCCGTCATGGAACTGGCGAGGGGATCACTTTCACTGGCTGTTTCATGTACCATGCAGTCACTGATGGGGACATTTTTTTTATTTCGTTTTGGTGATGAGGAGATCAGAAAAAAATATTTCATTGAAGCATTGAAAGGAAAAAAAATCGGTGCTATCTGTATGACAGAGCCCAATGCCGGCAGCGACCTGTTCGGAATAAAATCGGTTGCGAAGATTACGGAGGACGGTTTCGTTTTAAACGGGCAGAAGACATGGGTGACCTCTGCACCCGTCGCTGATTTTTTTACCGTACTCGCCAGGACCAGTCCCGATGAACACCAGCCGGTAACGCAAACCGGTCTTTCCATATTTTTTGTTCCCGCCAACCTCGAAGGAGTGATGATCGGGAAGACCATCGAAAAACTCGGGGTGTGCGGTTCCCTTACCAGTGAAGTCAGTTTTTCAGATGTAAAACTTCCGAAGAATTATTTGCTGGGAGAGATTGGAAGCGGAACAAAATGCCTGATGGAGATTCTTGCTGAAATACGAATTATGACAGCGGCACTTGCCATTGGTGTTGCCACCGCGGCTTTTGAGGATGCTGTTGAATATTCCAAAACGCGTGAGCAATTCGGCAAAACGATCGGAACCTTCCAGGCGATAAAAATGAAATTGGCCGACATGGCCGTGCAACTGGAAACGGCGAAGCATTATGTTTTTTATGCAGCATGGCTCAGCGAAAAAAATCTTCCACGCCAGAAAGAATCCATGATAGCCAAGTTGTATGCATCTGAATGCGCGAACTCCATTTGTGACCAGGCGACACGTGTTTTCGCTTCGTATGGTTTTGCCATGGAATATCCCGTGCAGCGCTACTTCCGTGATGCCAGGTTTACACTGATCGGCGGCGGAACATCAGAGATTTTAAAAAACAATATTGGAAAAGAATTGGGATTATAAACAGGTACGAATGTCAGATCTTAAAATTTAATTTTCATAAAACAATTCGACGCAGGTGATGGAAATGAAACAAATTGAAAAGAGGCTGATCATGGATGGTTCTGAACTCATCGTGGAATCGTTAGCCCGGTCAGGCGCTGATGTTTTTATCGGCTACCCGATCACACCGGCCAACCTTATTTATTCTTATTCCCATGAACGGTTCCCGTCGTTCTTTGCTGCTCCCGATGAAATCTCCACGCTTCAGTGGATGTGCGGATTTTCAGCGTCAGGAAAATTTCCTGTAACTGCCTCGTCGTTCCCTGGCTTTGCGCTAATGCTTGAATCGGTGAACATGGCATACATGATGGAATTGCCGATGCTGATCATCCTGGTGCAGCGCCTCGGCCCGGCAACAGGAACGGCTACGTGCGGCGCGCAGGGTGATCTCGCCTTGCTGAACGGAATGATATCCGGCGGATTTTCTTTGCCTGTCATCAGCATCAGCAGCATGAAAGATTGCTGGGAACTGCCGAACAAGGCAATGAAAATGGCCATCGATCTCAGAACACCTGTCGTGTTGCTTACTTCCAAAGAAGAGATCATGACGCTGGCAGGGTTCTCCATATCGCAACTCCCGGAAATCAATTTGATCAAACGAAACTATTATTCCGGCAGTGAAACATTTGTTCCTTATCAAACGGATGATTCGCTTGTCCCGGAATTCCTGCCCGTTGGAAACACTTACCACCAGGTTCGTTTTACTGCATCTACCCACGACAAAAAGGGAATCATTCAGAATACTTCCAAAGAAGCCATTGATAATACGAAACGCCTGGAATACAAACACCGGCAGAATCTTGAACATCATTTGTATTATGAATATGACCGGCAAAGCGGAGCGGATACACTCATCATTTCCTATGGAATCACCGCTTCAGCAGCAAGGGAAGCTGCCAGGTTGTTAAGAGCGGACGGAAAAAAAATTTCCCTGTTGATTCCGAAAACGTTGTTGCCGGTTTCACCCGCATACTTCGAAATAATGAACGGGTATGAAAAAGTGGTGATCGCTGAAGAGAATCTTTCAGGTCAGTATAGGAATATACTCTTTGGAGAATGCGGAAATAAAAATGTCGTTGGAGTAAACGGAATTGCAGAAATGATTACTCCTTCAAGAATTATTGATGAAATTATTAACATATAACTACTAATTACGAGTAAGCCAATTACGAATGATGAAATCGATACAAACTCACGTACGATTCGTAATTCGAAAATTTCATAATGGGTAGGAATATAAAAGACGATACATGAAAGACTTTTTAACCGACGCTGCTTTGCCATTCTGTAAGGGATGCGGTCATAACCACGTCGCCGTGAATACGGAAAAAGCATTGCAGCTTCTGGGATACGATCCTTTGAATGTGGTGCTGGTCACGGATATCGGTTGTCACGGCATCATCGACAAATCTTTTTTAACACATACGGTTCACGGGCTTCATGGCCGTTCCGTTGCGCTGGCAACGGGTATTTCAGCAGCGCTGAACGATCCCGGAAAAAAAGTGATTGTATTCATCGGCGACGGCGGAGCAACGATCGGCATGCAACATTTGATTGATGCGGCACACAATGGTTTTAACATGACCGTTGTGATTCATAATAACATGCTCTATGGAATGACCGGAGGGCAACCCAGTGAATTCACGCCTTCCGGATTTAAAACTCCGACCTTGCCCGAAGGTGGAACGAAAACCGGTTATGATATCTGTAAAATCATTTCCGCTGTGGATGGTGTGTCGTATGTAAGCCGCCTCGAAGGGATTTCTGATTTTTCAGAACCGTTAGCAGAAGCATTTTCAAGAAAAGGATTCTCATTGGTTGAAGTGATGGAAATCTGTCCGAGCTATGGAGTAAAATCAAATCCAGGGATGAAACTTTCCAACGTGGTGGAAAACGCAGGGCTCTCCATAAAAAAATTCGTTGACAAAGAAACCGAAGTATATAAAACCGGAATTAAAAAAGATCTTCAGCCGCTTTTCAGCGAGAGCGATGCCATTGTAACTTTATTTCCGACGAAGCTGGAAAAGCCGGTTCGCCTGATGCTGTGCGGCTCTGCCGGTGAAGGAGTCCAGGCCGCTGCAGAATTTTTATTGAAGGCGGGAATGACTTCCGGATTAAACGGAATCAAAAAGGGAAGTTATCCTGTTACCGTTGGAGTAGGATTTTCAGCAGCGGAAGTGATCCTGTCGTCGGAAGAAATTTTATATACCGGCTCTCCCAATCCCGACATTCTTTGTGTGACCTCTGCCGATGGACTGGAATACGCCCGTAAAACGCTTTCCGGAATGAAAGGCGGAAAATTATTCATCGATAGTTCTCTCCAGGTTCCGGAAACGAAAGCAGAAATAATTTCTTTTCCGTTTCGCGAAAGGGGCGGAGCAAAAAACTCTTCGATCTACGGCATCTTTTATTTGCTGATGAAAACAGGAATGTTTCCGATGGAAGCACTGCTTGGTGTGTTCAACGAAAATAAAATTGCGAAAAAATTTGATGTGGATAAAATGTTTCAGTTGCTGAATGAGCCGTGGGCTGAAGGAATGAGTGATAAAAAAATGACTGTATCAAAATGAGTGATATCCAATCATACGGAATTGCCTGGCCTCGTTTCAGGATAGAGGATAGCATGCTGAATCCATCAACAGGAAGGAAAGGCGTTACCAGGGCCATTTGTTTTTCCGATGAAGATGTGATGACACTTGCTTTTGAATCGTCGATAAATTGTCTGGCAAAATCTCAGATCTCGGATCTAAAATCTCAAATTGATGGTGTTTTCTTTGCCACCTCATCACCTGTTTTCAGGAACCGGTACCATGCCTCTTTTCTGGCTGACTTATTAAATCTTCCCCAGGGAATTTTGGCTGTTGATTTTTTAAACTCATCCCGCAGCGGAACGGACGCCTTGTTATTGGCCAATGAGTTGGTGGATACAGGTAAATACCGGAACATCCTGGTTGTTGCTTCTGATGTTGATTTCCCTTCCATCGGGAAAGAAACAGCTACGTCATTTGGCCACGCAGCATGTTCGGTTTTATTGAGCCGTGAAAAAGGAATGGCGAAGATCACTTCAGCACAATCATTCAGTTCATCGGTGGCGGAAGAATTTTCTTACAAGAAAAAAAACATTCAGCAGGATCCGAGGTTCAGTCGTGATGCAGGATTTAAAACCAACCTGGCTTCAGCTTTGAAAAAATTTGTTTCAACTCCGGCATCGTTTGATGCGGTGATACTGAATTCGCTTTACGCCCGTTTGGCGGGAGCCGTTTTTGCAAAAGCCGGATTTGAAGAAAGGCAATTTACAAAAGATTCTCTCAGTCAGAAAATCGGAAACACCGACGCTGTTCACGCCCTACTTCTTTTGATGAATGAAATGGAAAATGAAAAGAAAAATATTTTATTGGCTGACTATACAAATGGCACCAATTTTTTTGAAATCAAAAATCACTGTTCGCTGACTGAAAAAATTTTACAAAACCAACTGCCGGAGTTTGAATTGATAAATTCCTACCAGGATTATTTACTGCTGCGTAAAGCCGGGAATTTCGAATCATTAAAATATGAAACCAAAGAAATGTTCTCTTCCGAGATGATGTATGAACGTGAGAAGGAATCATTGATTTACCTCGAAGGATTGAAATGCGCTGGCTGCGAAACCGTTTATTACCTGGAGACTACACGTTGCAAAAAATGCATGGGCGAAAAATTCTCCGGAGTTCAATTGTCAAAAACCGGAACCGTATATGCCTTCACGCATGAACATTATTTCCCGTCGTCCTTTCCTCCGATCACCATGGCCGTGGTTGACCTGGATGGAGGAGGAAGAATAACCGTTCAGCAAACCGATACGATGTACCCGGAGAGAAATAAACTGGAGATCGGTTCAAGAGTAAAACTGGTTTTGAGAAAGATGATAGAGAATGGTTCGAAGCCTGATTACTTCTGGAAAATTGTTCTGATTAATAATTCTTAACCCTTCATTGTGAATTCTAAATTGAATGACATAGCGATCATCGGAATTGGTGTTACAAAATTTGGTGAACTCTTTCATCAAAGTTACGATGACCTCGTTCGTGATGCAGCCATGCAGGCGGTAAAGGATGCCGGGATTTCTTTGGATGACATTGGCGCCGCCTGGCTCTCGACTGCTTTCCCGGAGATCGGTGTCTTTAAAGGAAGGAGCGGGATGGATTTGTGTGAACCGCTTTCCTTGTACAATATTCCCGTGACACGTGTTTCCAATTTTTGTGCTTCGGGTGCTGACGCCATCCGCAACGCCGTGAATTCATTGCGCGCAGGTGAATGCGATGTGGCCCTGGCATTGGGAGTTGAGAAACTCCGCGACCGGCAGCCGCAGGACAGCATTGTGAAAATGATGGTCGAATACGGTCATCCTTTTCTACAGAAGGGATTTACTGCCGCCGGAACATTTGCCGTTTACGCCAATCGCATGATGAAAGAATACGGAGTGACACGCGAAGACATTTCATCGATCTCCGTGAAGAATCATTTTCATGGGGCGATGAATGAAAAAGCACATCATCGCAAAGCATGTTCCATTGAAGAAGTCATGGCATCACCGATGGTTTCCAACCCGCTTACAGTCATGGATAGCTGCCCGACTACCGATGGCGCTGCCTGTGTGATCATGGTTCGTGCTGAGGATATTGACAGAAAAAAGCACCGCCCGGTTTATATTAAAGGTGTCGGACTTTCCATTTCCACCGGCTGGGATTTGCCGTTCTTCGATCCGAACCATGATTTTCTTTCGTTCGAAGCAACACGCAATGCAGCGAAGATGGCCTATCAACAGGCAGGCATTATCAATCCCATTGAAGAAATTGATTTGATCGAAGTGCACGATTGTTTTTCAATCGTTGAACTACTGACGTATGAGGATTTGGGATTATGCAAAACGGGTGAAGCAAAGGATCTGATACGCGGAAAAGAAACGCAGCTCGGAGGAAAAATTCCTGTGAATGTGAGTGGCGGATTATTGTCGTGCGGACATCCGGTCGGTGCAACAGGAATACGAATGGTTGTTGAAGTCGCCAATCATCTTCGCGGAAACGCCGGGGAACGGCAGGTGAACAATGCAAAGAGAGGACTGACCCATAACATCGGCGGGCCCGGTGCGATTGCATCGGTGATCATTTTAGAAAATTAAATGTTTACGAAATACGAATCATTACGAATCTGGGAATAAATAAAATATAAACTCAGCAAAATCCAACGGCCGAATTCCGTGATTCGTAAATTCATGTTTCGTTAAAAAAAATAAATTCAAAATGAAAGTATTATTAGCAAAACCCGGGTTAGACGGACATGATGTGGGAGTGAAAGTGCTGGCTCATGCCATCAAAGCGGCCGGTCACCAGGTCATTTACACAGGTCTTCGAAAATCCATTGAAGAAATTGTTCAGAAAGCAAAAGAGGAAAAACCGGATGTGATCGGGTTGTCTATTTTATCAGGAACTCACCAGGTGCTCTGTGAAAAAATGAATGATGAGATGAAAAAGCAAGAGGTGGAAATTCCCTGGATCGTTGGCGGAAATATTCCCGCTGAAGATGTGACTGAACTTAGAAAAACCGGGGCACGGGAAGCTTTCCCTACCGGGACACAGATTGATGCAGTGGTGAAGTACATTGGAGAATTGAAATAATGTCTATGTGAATTTACAAAGTTGTATTGCTTCTGTAAACCTGATTAACAATTTTTTTAAAAGAATGGAAACAAAAACTGAAATTAAAAAGGAAGGAATCAAAAAAGTTTTTCTTGAGTCCGGACTTGAAGTAAAGCCCCTATATACTTACGAGGATGAGTATGGTAAAAATCCGGGCTTCCAGGAGGAACTGCCGGGACAATTTCCTTTTACCCGTGGCATCCACCCGCTGATGTACCGCAAGCGCCCGTTCACGATTCGCCAGTATGCCGGCTTTGCGTCGCCTGAAGAAACCAACGAACGTTTTAATTTCCTGATTAAAAATGGCCAGACAGGTTTGAATGTGGCGTTTGATTTATCCACTCAATGTGGACTCGATTCAGATGATCCGCGTGCTCTCGGTGAAGTAGGAAGAGTAGGAATGGCGATTGATACGCTGGAAGATTTTGAAATCGCATTCAACGGTATCGACCTTGACAAGATTACGGTTTCTTTAACGATCAACGGTTCTGCGATCGTTCTGATGGCGATGTATTTTGCACTGGCAGAGAAAAGAGGATACGATTTAAAAAATCTTCGTGGCACGGCGCAGAACGATATCCTGAAAGAATTCATCGGGAGAGGGACCTGGATTTTTCCCGTCGACAAATCCGTGAAACTCGTGGTGGATACCATTGAATACTGCGCGAAACATGTTCCCAAATATTCTCCGGTGAGTGTATGCGGTTACCACATCCGTGAATCGGGTGCGAATCCTGTGCAGGAAATGGCGTATGCATTTTGTATTGCCAAAGCGTATTCCGATGAAACGATGAAACGCGGAATCGACATTGATGAATTCGCTTCCCGTCTTTCTTTCAACTTTGATATCTACGGAAATTTATTTGAGCAGATAGCAAAGTTCCGTGCCGGAAGAAGATTGTGGGCGAAGATCATGCGCGAAGAATACCAGACAAAAAAGGAAGAATCGTGCTGGATGCGGATGATTGCAGGCGGCGGCGGCGCCGGTCTTACCAAAGAGCAACCCGAAAACAATATTGTGCGAACGGCTTATTATGCTTTGATCAGTGCATTGTCGGGAACGCAAACCATGGCGTTGTGTACATACGACGAAGCCTTCACCATTCCCACAGAGAAATCAGCTGAGATCGCTCTTCGCACGATGCAGATCATGATGAATGAAATGGGTATCTGCGATACCGTTGATCCGCTCGGTGGTTCCTATTATGTTGAATCGCTTACGAATGAAATGGAATTGGCCATACGAAATGAAATGATGAAAGTGGATGAGCAGGGAGGAATTATCAACGGCGTTGCAACAGGCAAGGTCCAGGAAACGGTTTCCAGGCAGGCATACGAGCGCGAGAAGGCCATGCAGGATGGAAAGATTTTGAAAGTTGGGTTGAACTGTTTTAAAAAAGAAGAAGAGAAACGCTCGGTGGAATTTCATCCGTACAATGTGGATGCTGCCACCAGGCAAGTGGAGAAGTTGAAAAAGAAACGAGCTGAAAGAAACAATGAAAAGGTAAAACAACTTTTAGCTGGAGTACGTGATGATGCGAATAAAAATTTAAACATGCTGACTTCCATCATCGCAGCGGTGAAGGAGTATGCAACGGTAGGCGAAATTATTGATGTGCTGAAAGAAGTGTATGGTGAATACCAGGAGCCGATATTCTTTTAGCCTCGCTAATGAACAACAACAGGATGACAGCAAAACGAATGACAGTTTTAAGTTTGGAACAGGCTCTCGCACTTCCCTTCGCCACACAGCGAATGGTGCACATCGGGTGGAGAGTCATCCGCATAGAAAATCCCCCTGATGAAAACGGCGGAAATGCCGGCGACCCCAACCGTTACATCGGTGCTGATTTGGGTTATCCTGATTTACACTCGTATTACATCGCTCCGAATATCGGAAAGGAAGCCATCACCATTAACCTGAAGAAAAAAGAAGGACAAGCCTTGCTGAAAAAAATTATTAAGGAGTTGAAGGTCGATGTTTTCCTCTGCAACACGCTTCCAAAAAGATACAAGCAGCTGGGAATTGATTTTGAAACGTTGAAGGAAGCAAACCCGAACCTGATCTGGTGCGGAATTTCAGCCATGGGTCCGGGATATCCTGATCATGCCGGGTACGATCCCGCTTTGCAGGCGTTGATGGGCTATTCTTATTTAACCGGTGAGCCTGATGGAAAGCCCGTCCCATGCGGGATTCCAATCATCGATCTCAAAGCCGGCGACGAAGCCTTCACACAGGTCATTCTCGCCATGATGGAAAATAAAACCGGTGGAAAAGAAATTCATATCTCCATGGCTCAATGTGCAGCTTCGTGGCTGATCACCGCTTTGCCGCAACTGGCCTTTGTAAAAAATGATAACGAAATATTTACACGCAGCGGAAACGAACACCGGAGTTTTATTCCGTGCAATGTGTATCCAACCAAAGACGGAATGGTGTACCTCGCCATAGGAAATGATCTGCAATGGGCAAAGTTCACTGCACTGAAGGGATTTGAATCTCTTGGAAATACTTCCCGCAAAACAAACCAGGGAAGAATGGATGATAAGGAAAATATTTATATGGAAATTGGTGAGCAAACAAAAAAATATTCCACCCGGGAATTTGTCGACCTGTGCCTGTGCATCAACCTTTCCGTTTCTCCGGTGAATACGATCAAAGAAGTTTCATCGCTGGAATTTATTTCAAAAGAATTGTTGAAGACCCAATTGTCGGACGGCAAAACGGTTTCACTGTTTCCATCTTCCGTTGAAACTGAATTTCTGAAAAACAATCACCACACACTAACCTGCGCTCCACGCCTGGGAGAGCAAAATGAAAAAATATTTTCTGAAGCTGGATTTCGGAAGGAAGAAATCAAATCAATGGAAATTGAAAATATTATATAACAACCGGATGACCATGAATGATTGCTAAATGACTCTTTGATGTTAGAACGCACCATAAAAATACTCACGGCTCATTCCTCTCCTCACAAAACCTGCGTGATGGGAAATGAAGGAATTGCCCGAGCTGCGCTGGAAGCCGGTGTGAATGGTGTGTTTTCTTACCCGGGAACTCCGTCGACGGAAATTTCAGAAATCTTCAATTTCATCAATGGTTTTCAAAACAGTCATTCCAATAAGTTAAAATATCCTGAGCTCACTTCCGACCCGGTTTATTTTGAATACAGCATCAACGAAAAAATTGCTTTGGAAAAAGCGATTGCATTTTCCATCGGCAACCGCAGCGCCATGTGTGTGATGAAAAATGTTGGGATGAATGTGGCCAGCGACCCGTTGATGTCCGTGACGTATCAAACCATTGGCGCGCCATTGGTGATCGTTGTTTGCGACGATCCCGGCTGTCACTCCAGTTCCAATGAACAGGATTCACGGTACTGGGGCCGCATGGCTTCTGTGCCGGTCTTTAATCCCGCCACGCCTGCCGATGCTTTTGAAATGATCAAACAGGCGTTCGAACTTTCAGGAAAAATAAAATTGCCGGTGATCGTACGCACCACCACGCGTGTTTCACATACACGCGGAATTGTTTCGTACGGAAACATCGTGCATGGGAATCGCCAGCCGAATTTTGAAAGGTTGCCTGAGCACATCAACATTCCTGCACGAACTGCTGCGGCGCATGCACGGCTGCTTCATAAACTGGAAGACAAACAGGTGTTGTCGCTGCTCGCAGCGAACACCAGGCTGGTTCTGAAAGGAAGTAAAGCCAAACTCGGAATCATCAGCAGCGGTGTGGCGACATCCTACGTCATTGAAATTCTTCACCGGTATGGCGTGACCGAAAAAATAAAATTGCTCGACATCGGAATGATTCATCCTTTCCCGGAAAAAGAAGTGCTGAGATTTTTGAAGGATGACATGGAGCAATACCTCGTGCTGGAAGAACTGGATCCGTTGATGGAGAATGAAGTGAGAACCCTTGCTCAGAAAAGCAACATTCAAAAAAATATTTTCGGAAAAGGTTATTCGGGGCTTGTTTCCACAGGAGAATTCTCCATGGATTTGCTGACAGCCGTTTTGGAAAAATTCCTCCATGCATCTTTTAATAAAGACAAAAATATCCCGCTTGAAAATTCTGAAAAATATTTTCAGAACCTGCCTCCGCGTCCTCCTGTTTTATGCGCAGGATGCCCGCACCGCGCAACCTTTTACCTGCTCAAACTTGCCATTCCAAGGGAACAAAGCGAATTGATTTTATGCGGCGACATCGGTTGTTTCGGCCTTGGTGCATTGCCTCCGTTAAAAATGATCGATACGATCAACCACATGGGAATGAGCATCAGCATGGCGCAGGGACTGTACGAAGCGTTTCACTCAGCCGGGGAAAATAAAAAAACAGTGGCGTTGGTTGGTGACGGAACATTTTTTCATTCCGGGCTTTCCTCTCTCGTCAACGCAGTTTATACACGCGCCAATATCCTCGTCGTGATTTTTGATAACCGGACCATCGGGATGACAGGGCATCAATCTCATCCCGGTGCATCATCACTTCCGAAATATCATGAGATCGATATTCCTCCGCTCCTGAAGGGATTGGGCATTGAGATGGTTGAAACCATCAACCCGTTTGACCTGAAGGAGAGCATTGCCAAGCTCGACAAAGCCATGGCGCACGATGGTGTTTCTGTGATCATCTCAAAGGAGCCTTGCATTTTTGTCCATGATTTCAGGGAGAAGGGCGTCAGGAAAATGCAGATCGCAGTGGATCCGGAACGTTGTAATTCCTGCGCCAACCATGAAGATGTTGCTCTTTCCTGTTCTCGTTGTTATGCGCCGAAAAATAATTTGTCGAGGGCGAAAGCAAAATTGCTTGCTGAAATTTCTATTCCTGGCAACGAACAACTTTGTCCTGCTAACATTTGCAATCACGGTTTTTTTAATTCCATCCTGGAAGGGGATTATAAGTCGGCCGTGGAAATTGTCCGTGATAAAATGTTGTTCGCGCGAACCTGCGGGGATATTTGTCATCGTCCATGCGAACTTTTTTCAAATGAGTCGAGTGTGGTTCCGATAAAAAAATTGAAGCACCTGGTATCCGCCGTTGATGATAACTACCGCGATTTTTCTGTGCCTGTTAAGAGAACGCAGAACGCCCGTAAAAAAAATAAAAAAATTGCCGTCATCGGTGCAGGCCCGGCCGGTCTGAGTGCGGCATACGACCTGGCCCAGGTTGGATACGAAGTGGAAATATTTGAAAAAGAAAATAAAGCGGGAGGCATGGTAGCTCATGCCATTCCCGGTTTCAGGATGGACAAGACGGCTTTCGATTACGAAGCCATGCAGTTGGAAAAAATGGGAGTGAAATTTCATTTCAACATTTCTCTCGGAAAAGAAATATGGCTGGAGTCGTTGACAGAAGAATATGATGCCGTCATTCTTGCTGTTGGAATGAATAAATCGAAAACACTCGAGGTCATTGAAAAAAATATCCCGCCGGAAAAAAGAACGGATGCGCTTTTATTTTTGAAATCATTTAACCGGGAGGAAGAAACCATCAAACCAGGCTCATCCATTTTAGTAATTGGCGGAGGGAACAGTGCGATTGATGCAGCTCGTTCCGCCAAAAAAATGAGTGTAAAAAATCAGGTGCTTGTTTCCTGTATTGAAACCCTGGATAAGATGCCGGCTTTCGCCGAAGAGGTGAGGCATGCGATGGAAGAAGGTATTGAGTTTCTTCATGACAGCGTGGTAGAAAGTTGTTCGCTTGACACATCCGGAAAAATACAGTGTTCGCTTCATGCATTTGATGAAAAAACATTTCTGCAACAGGTGTCGTGTGATTATATCGTGACGGCAATCGGTCAGGTGGCTGAAGCACTTGTTATCGAAAAATTATCTTCAGATGAAAACCTGAGAGTCATCAGTAAAAACAGCCACACGGGATACAAAAATGTATTTGTTGCCGGCGACATCAACGCCGGAAATCACATGAGCGTGATTGGCGCCATCGCTTCAGGAAAAAAAGCAGCGGTTGCTGCCAGGCAATTGCTCGAAGAGTATCCATACGCATACGAAGGGGAAAAAGCATTGGGACGATTGAATACAAATTCTCCTTTGCGAAATACGAATCAAAAAGAATTTACGAATGAGGAGGGAGAATTGGGCGATCCGTATTTCGTACGGTCAGAAATTGAGCGATACAATCTTTTTCAATCCTGCCAGAAATGCAATCATTGCATTGACAATTTCGGTTGTCCGGCCATGGTGAAGGTGAATGGGAAAGTACAGATTGATATGGCTCGCTGCAACCTGTGTGGATTGTGCATTGATGTTTGTCCGAACAATGCCATTCATTGGGTGGATGCTGAAGAAAAAACCGGGATGACTTCATAGCAAATGGAAAACAGATTTAAGATATTGATAACGGGAGTAGGCGGTCAGGGAATTGTTTACCTCACCAACATCCTTGTTGAAGCTGCCATGCTTTCTGAAATTCCTGTCAGCGTGAGTGAGATCCACGGCCTCTCCCAGCGTGGCGGAGTCGTGACCGCCGGAATCGGTTTGGGTGAACATTGCACGGGGTTTATTGGTAAAGCCGATGTTGATTTCCTGATCGGGTTGGAACCGCTGGAAACACAACGATGCCTTCCATCCCTTCATAAAAACAGCAGCGTTATTTTCGGAGACCATCACATCCAGCCATATTCAGTGAATGCCCAGATGGCTGAATATCCTGATGTAAAATCTTTTGCCGGTTACCTCGCGGAGCAATGCCGGGAAGTCGTTTTCATTGAGCAATTTCCAACCGGTATCGATTCGGTACTACATAACATTTTTCTTTTAGGAAGAGCTTCTGTGATGAAAGCATTCCCGTTGACGACAGAAAAACTTATAGAAGCCATTCGTTCAACTGTTACCGGAAGTTACCGGGATAAAACACTTGACGTATTCCGGCAAGGTGTGGAGTTTAAGTTGAATAAGACACCGGTGTAATCAATCTTGTATGAGAGAACGAATGAAAAAAGTAAAGTCAGTTCAATACCCGCAGCATGAAATATCATTCATCCTGAATGGAAAAAAAGTTTCCTGCAAAACAAAGGGTTCGGCCGTATTGCTGGATGTGATCCGCGATGTGTTCGAATTGAAAGGAACAAAACCGGGTTGCCACGAAGGAGAATGCGGTGCCTGCACTGTTTTGGTGGACAATGTACCCGTGAACTCCTGCCTGTTCCTCGCTGTGAATGCTGATGGAAAAAATATCCTCACGGTTGAAGGATTGTTGCATGCCGACGGAACGCTGGATCCCGTGCAGGAATCATTGGTGCAGAATGGTGCTGTGCAATGTGGTTTCTGTTCTTCCGGGATGGCCATGTCGTTAAAAGCGCTGGTGCATCAATATGAAAATGCTCATCCCGTTGCTGGTGAAATCAAAAAAGGAATTCCGTCACGGGATGAAATTAAAAAACACCTCGAAGGAAACCTTTGCCGGTGTACGGGTTATGTGAAAATACTGGATGCTGCTGAAAAATTGTTTTTGAATAATGAGTAAAGTTTTTGTCCAATGAAAAAAAATTTAAAAGTCATCGGCAAACCAATTCCTAAACACGATGCCCGTTCACGCATCACAGGTGAAGCGGTATATGGCCATGATATCGTTTTGCCTCACATGCTTCACGGTGTCATCCTGCGAACGGAACATCCTTCAGCCATCATCGAATCCATTGATGTATCGGCAGCCAAAAAACTTCCCGGCGTTGTTTGTGTGATCACTGCTGACGACGTGGACGTGAACAACATCAGCTACAAACGCGATCATCCCATACTTAAAAAAAACGAAGTGAATTGCATCCGCGATGAGATTGCCGCCGTTGCCGCCGAGACTAAAGAAATTGCCAGGCAGGCATTGAAACTCATCAAAGTCAAATACAAAATCAGGAAGGGGATTTACGATCCGCATGAAGCACTGAAGAAAGATGCTCCTCAAATAAATAAATTCATAGGCGGAAAATTCTCAAATAAAAATATCGCAGAAACATTTCACTACGAACATGGGAATCTCGCTGAAGAAAAAAAGAAGAGTGCTGTTACCATCACTCGAAGGTTTACGCTCCCAAGGGTAACACATGCCTGCATGGCTACCAGCAACATCACGGCTCACTACACCAAAACGGACAAAAAGCTTTTGCTTTACAGTTCCACGCAGGTGCCTTTTTTGTACCAGCGTGATATGGCGCATGCACTTAAAATGAATCCGTCCGACATTCGAATCATACAACCCGTGATCGGCGGTGGATTTGGAAGTAAACTGGACATGTATCCGTTTGAACCGATCTGCGCATTGCTGTCAATAAAAACCGGGAGACCGGTGCAGATCCTTTATTCACGCGAAGAAGAATTCATTGCCTCTCCCACACGGCAACCTATGATTATTGATTTGACAGTAGGCGCCGATGCAAAAGGGAATTTTACTTTCAGGGAAATTAATATAATAAAAGACAACGGGGCTTATACTTCGTGGGGCGCCACTACTCCTTTTGTGATCATGCAGGCGTTTTCTTCACTCTATAAAATTCCTGCCTGCTGTTTTGACGCCATGGCCGTTTATACCAACAATGTTTTTGCCGGTTCTTTCAGGGGATATGGAAATCCGCAGGCGACTTTCGCGTTGGAACGAATGATTGACTTGCTTGCCGATGAACTTGGAATGGGCAAAGCGGAGATTCGTTTATTGAATGCCAATGAAAAAGGAGAAGTCACCGGGCAGGGATTGCATTACGAAACCTGCGGGCACAAAGAATGTTTGGAAACGGTGATTGCAAAAAGTCATTTTAAGAAAAAGAAATCTCCGGAAAAAAGTGGAAGATACAAACGGGGAATCGGCCTTGCCTCGATGTTGCATGTTGGCGGCGGCGCAAAAATATACCGTTCGGATGGTTGCGGCACCACTGTGAAAATTGATCCTTATGGATTTTGCACCGTCATCACCGGCTCGACGGAAATCGGGCAGGGTTCAGAAACGGTGTTGGCCATGATGGCTGCCGAAGAGTTGGGAATTGATTTGAATAAAATAAAAATCATCAACACCGATACCGATGTGAAACCTTGGGACGTCGGGGTTCATGCCTCGCGTACGAGTTTTGTCGCCGGGAACTCATTGCTGGGCGCAATAAAAATTCTGAAAGAGAAACTCAATAAGAAAGCCGCTCAACTTCTCAATACCAATGATTCGTATTTTGATTATGAAAACGGAAATATTTATTTGCAAAATACGAATGGAGGCGAACCTGCGAATGCGAAAAAAAATTCGGTGTTAAAGAAAAATTCAGAAATACCGGATTCGTCTTTCGTAAAGTTAGATAAAGTCGTGCGCGAAATGCATTTTGGAGAACCCAACGAACTGGCCATTGCATCTTATTTCTATGAACCTTCCAGCAAGTTCCAGGATAAAACATTCAAAGGAAATGTTTCAGGAACGTATGCCTTCGCTTCACAATCGATCGAGGTGGAAGTTGACACCTATACCGGCAACGTAAAAGTCCTCGACATTTATGTGGCGCAGGATGTGGGTAAAGTGCTCAACCCGCTTTTGCTTGACGGACAAATTGAAGGAGGAATATTGCAGGGTGTCGGTTATGCATTGTCAGAAGAGTTGCTGGTGAAAGAAGGAAGAATATTGAATCCGAATTTTCACAATTACAAAATGCTCACGGCTGCCGATATTCCAAACATTCATTTTTATCCTGTGGAGACCAACGACAAGCAAGGCCCTTATGGTGCGAAAGGAGTAGGGGAAGCCCCGCTGATTCCTACCGCTGCTGCCATTGCCAATGCCGTGTGCAATGCATTGGCCATCGAACTGCTGGATTTACCTGTTACACCTGAAAAAATTTTGAAAGCGCTTGCGGAAAAAGAGAAATTGAAAAAACAAACCGTTTAGTTTATGGATTTTAATATCATCACACCGGTTACGGTTAAGGAACTTCTTGGAACCATGAAAAAGTTTCAAAAGAAAAAATTTCGTTTTGGAGCCGGATGCACCGATTTATTGATGGAGCTGAAAAGGAACCCGGAAGAAAATTTAACGGTCATTAATTTATCGCGTGTAAAAGATCCCCTGTTTACCGGGATAAAAAAATCAGCAGCAGGTTTCCGGTTCGGGGCGATGTTAACGGCGCATAAAATAATGGTGAACGAAGAGATCAGGAATAATTTTAAAGTCCTTCACGAAGCCGCAGAAAGCCTTGCTTCCACGCAGATCCGGCAGGTGGCAACCGTTGGCGGAAACGTGTGCACGGCGTCGCCATCCGGAGATATGGCCTGCGCATTGGTTGCGCTGGAGGCGGATTGTGAAATACTTGGCATCACCGGAAAAAAAGGAATGGTTCCGATTACCGGATTTTTTACAGGCGTCAGAAAAACTGTTCTGAAAAAAAATGAGTTGCTGTGCGGAATTTTTGTGCCGGCGAAGAATAAAAAATCCAAAAACATTTATTCAGGTTTCGTTAAAATCGGGACCAGGCAGTCGATGGAATGTTCCGTAGTGTCGCTGGCTTATCATATACAGGCAGATGCAGGCGGGAAAATTATTCATGCCGGTGTGGCCATCGGCTCTTCGGCACCAACGATTCGTTTTGCAGAAGATGCTGCTCATTACCTGGTAGGAAAAAAGTTTGAAAATATTTCGGTGAATGAAAGAAAAGAATTTGCAGCAAGAGTGCTGACGTATGCAACTCCAATCGACGACCTGAGGGCGACGGCCTGGTACAGGAAGGAAGTATTGTTCAATATCAGCAAAGCCATATTTGAAAATGATGCCAAAAACAGTCGGTAGTATTTCATGACCACGAAAAGGATAGCATGGCCCGGTATGTTTTTGTAAACGAATAAAAAAAATGGAGACGAATTTGGCAGTGAAATTATCAGCAAACGAAAACTGTTACGGTTGTTCACCGAAGGCGCTTGAAGCCATCCGTGCGAAAGTCGGAGGTGTTTCTTTTTATCCGGAGGTGAATCCTGTTGCATTGAAAGAGAAACTTGCGGAGAAATACGGGGTGACTACAGGAAATATTATTGTGGGAGCAGGATCCGTAAGAATCATCGATGGACTCATCCAGACTTTTGTGAAAGAGGGAGAAGAAGTCCTTACGTTTGAAAAAAGTTTTGTTGCCTACGGACAGCTTTCCGGATTCCATCAACGCACCTGCCGGTTTGCCCCGCTAAAAAATTTTCGTTGTGTCCCGGAAAATCTTCTTCCCTTTATCAGCGACAAAACTCGTTTAATTTTTATTGCCAACCCGAACAACCCGACCGGTACGATGATCTCTCATGCCGAACTGGAAAATCTGCTGAAGACGATTCCCCGGAATGTCATCGTCACCATTGACGAAGCATACTCGGAGTATGTCACGGATGCTACTTTTCCTGATTCCATCCTCCTGCAAAAAAAATATCCGAACCTTGTCATCCTGCATTCTTTTTCAAAGATATACGGGTTGGCAGGATTGCGGATCGGTTATGCCATCATGGATGATAAACTTGCAGCCCGGATGGCAGAAGGACAAATTCCATTTTCATTGAATTACCTTTCATCGGCAGCTGCGCTTGCTGCGCTGGAAGATGAATCGTTTATCATCCAATCGGCTAGGGTCAATGCAGATGAACGCAATGTGTTGTACCGTGAATTGAATAGTCATGGAATTCATGTGTTGCCTTCACAATCTAATTTTATGTACATGTGGTTTGAGGAGGAAGGCGAAAAGAAAAAAGTGTACGATTTGCTTTTTAAAAACGGAATCCTTGTTTGTGATATGAAAATATTCGGACAGGAGAATGCATTGAGGATTACCGTTGGCGATCACGAAACCAATAATAAAATGGTTAGGATCTTAACGGAATGAAATATTTTCCGGCGAACCGGAATCCTGATCCAGCGGACAATTATTATTTTTTCAATTCCAGGTTCATGCCGCACTCCGGGCATGCACCCGGTACCGTGTTTGTTTTTTCAGGATGCATCGGGCAGAAATACATTCCTGTTGAAACCTTGGTTTTAACCGGGATGAATTTGTAAGTAATGCCTGTGGTAACAAAATGCTGGGAAGCGATCTGTTGTTTGTTCACATACTGGTACAACGGAAATTCAGCGGAGACATACGCCGAGAACGATTTAAAAGAATAGCTCAACTGTGGAATCAGCAAAACTTTTTTACTGCCGGTTGCTTTCGGATCATAGTTAAAGTAACCGAACAACAATAAATCGGAATTGGTTTTCATCGAATCAATCCATTCTCCTTTCACCTGGAGCGTGATTCCCAGGTTTTCGAATAAAGTTTTACCGGCGAACAAACCGATGCTCGCATAATCACCGGCCTTTTCGCCCAACTCATTCCACCCTTTTTTTATGTAAAGCAGGTTAGAGAAAACACGAAAATTACTTTTCGGAAATCCCCGGAACAGTGAAGCGTAAAAAATAATATCCTGCGCCCCCGAAGTAGTCCTGATGGCCACCGGTTTCAGTATGTAAAATTCTTTTCCTGAAAATGGTTCAACCTGGCGTAACGTATCTTTCGGATTTCCAACGGGAATTTTTATTCCCAGTCCCAACGTGATTTCAACTTTTTTTGTCAGCGTTGATTTCTTAAACACATCATACCGCGGAAACAGGATGAGGTCGCCCCAGCC
>JAPLDA010000047.1 GCA_026391945.1 Bacteroidota bacterium
AGGAAATGGTGAACGATGGATTGCTGGAGTTGGAGCCGTACGAACTCCGTGTCACAGAAAAGGGAAGATCGTTTGTGCGGAACATCTGCATGGCGCTCGATGCACGACTCTGGCGCAACCAGCCACAGACGGCAATTTTCAGCTCGACGGTGTGAGTTTGAGATCGCAATTTGCGACATCAAAAAACGAAATTTATTTAAACGCCGCTTTCGCCTGACTTTCATCATGCAATGAAATACGTTTTAAGAATAATTTTGTCTGATGCAAAATGTTTCCACACAAAAACTCATTCATTGCTACCACTGCGGCGACGAATGTCGGAATGAGAAAATTCATTTTGATGAAAAAATTTTCTGTTGCGAAGGATGTAAACTCGTGTATGAGATTCTGCAGGAGAATAACCTGTGTACCTATTACAACTTCAACAGTACACCGGGAATTTCACCGAAGAAAAAATTCCTCGCCGAACGTTTTGCATTTCTCGATGAGCCGCATGTAAAACAAAAACTCATTCATTTCACCGACGGCAAAACCACCAGCATCACATTTTATGTTCCGCAGATGCACTGCAGCAGTTGTATCTGGCTGCTGGAACACCTGAACCGGATCAACGAAGGAGTGGTGAGGTCGCAGGTTAATTTCCTAAAACACGAGGTGAACATTACCTATAACGAAGAAAGAATTTCGCTTCGCAAACTGGTGGAAATGCTGGCCACCATTGGTTACGAACCGCTCATCAACCTGAATGATCTTGAAAACAAAAGCAACCAGCATAAAGACAAAACCTATATTTATAAAATAGGAGTGGCCGGGTTTTGTTTCGGCAACATCATGCTGTTCAGTTTTCCGGAATATTTTTCATTGACGGATTTCATTGAGCCGGGATTTAAAAACATTTTCTCTTACATCAACCTCGCTCTTTCATTGCCGGTATTTTTCTATTGCAGCGCACAGTTTTTTAAAGGAGCTTGGCTGGGCATCAAACAAAAATTTCTCAACATCGATGTGCCGATTGCATTGGGAATCCTGGTCATGTTTGTACGCAGTGCTTACGAGATACTCAGTGCAACAGGTGCCGGTTACATGGACACGATGGCGGGACTTGTTTTTTTTATGTTGCTGGGAAGAATGTTCCAGAACAAAACGTACGACACGCTTTCCTTTGAGCGCGACTACAAATCTTTTTTCCCCGTTGCCGTGATGTGCCGGAGAAACGGGAAAGAAACATCCGTCACCATTTCTAACCTGAAACCGGGAGAACGCATCATCATCCGGAACGAAGAGTTGATACCCGCCGATGCCGTGTTAATGAAGGGTTCTGCGAACATTGATTATAGTTTTGTCACAGGAGAAGCCATGCCGGTTTCAAAAGGGAAAGGCGAATTGATTTATGCCGGAGGGAAGCAGAGTGGAACGGCGATCGAACTGGAAGTGGTGAAAGAAGTTTCACAAAGTTACCTGACACAGCTCTGGAACAACGATGCATACAGGCTGAAACAGGATGACGGCAGTTTCCAGCTTTTGGTGAACAGGATCAGTCATTGGTTTACGTTTGTGATCATCGGCATTGCTTTGGCAGCATTGGGTTATTGGTTGTGGCGCGGTGATCTCCCTACCGGGATGAGTGCGTTCACCGCCGTGCTGATCATCGCCTGTCCGTGTGCGCTGGCGATCTCATCACCATTTACGCTGGGAAATATTTTACGGCTGTTCGGTAAAAATAAATTTTATCTCAAAAATTTTTCCGTGATCGAGAAACTGGCAAAAGTGGATACGATTGTATTTGATAAAACCGGGACGCTTACAAAATCAAACACTTCAACAATTGATTTCATCGGTGATGAGTTGTCCGCAGACGAACTAAAAATGATCCGGTCGGTGGTACATCATTCTTCTCATCCGCTGAGCCAGGCTATCTATAAAATGCTTCCGGAAGCAGAACTCCTGGCCGTTGATCAGTACGCTGAAGAGGCCGGAAAAGGAATACAGGGAGAATTGCCGGGAGCGAAAATAAAAATTGGTTCCGCAGAATTTACGGGAGTGAAAATTCCGGAGGAAGATCTCACAGCAAGCAAGGTATATGTTTCTGTGAACGGGCTGGTGAAGGGATATTTTTCCATTCGCAATGAATACCGCAACGGCGTTGATGAAATGGTAAAAAAATTCCGGGAGAAAAATTATCACCTCGCAGTCCTGTCCGGTGATCACGAAGGAGAAAAAGATTTTTTGCAAAAACTATTCGGGAAAGAAACGGAAATTCATTTTCACCAGTCGCCGGCCGATAAACTCCGGTTTATCCAGTCGCTGCAAAACCAACATCACAAAGTGCTGATGATTGGCGACGGGCTCAACGATGCAGGAGCGTTGAAGCAAAGCGATGTCGGCATTTCAATTTCCGATGACGTAAACAATTTTTCTCCCGCCTGTGACGGCATTCTCGATGCCACGCGTTTTTCGTGGCTGGCCAATATTCTGCGCGTTTCAAAATCCAGCCGCCGCATCATTCTTGGAAGTTTCGTGATTGCTTTGCTTTACAATACGATCGGGTTGTGGTTTGCCGTGCAAGGGTTGCTTTCGCCGGTTGTCGCTGCCATCCTGATGCCGATCAGTTCGGTAACCATTATTACTTTTACAACCGGAGTTTCCAATCTCATATCAAGGAAATAGAAATGATTTATTAATGAGACGGTGATTTCAGAAACCGACAGTTCGTGCAATAACAAATGTAAGAATTTACCTGAGATGCAATACGTATCTACGCGATGCTATACCGGCGAAAAAAATAATTGATCCATACTTGTTTATGGTAGCTAATCGGATAGAAAAAAATAAAAAAGCGCCTTCCAGGCGTTTTTTTAATTCACATCAAACAACTGAAAGAGGTTCAGCGAGGCTGGCTTCAATACTTCCGAATGGCAAGTATCTACGGCAAACTCAAAGACCTCGACAGTTGGCTACGCAACCGCTTAAGGTATTGCATCTGGCACGACTGGAAGAAGCGAGAACGGAGAAGGAAAAACCTGATTCGCCTCGGCATTCCCTACCGCCAGGCAATGGGATGGAGCAGGACTCGAAT
>JAPLDA010000063.1 GCA_026391945.1 Bacteroidota bacterium
CATTTAAATGGTACTTCGTGTTATGGTGACCCATTGACCTTGTACGCCTCAACTTTTGGAGGTTTTAGTTATGAATGGAATGGACCAAATGGATTCTACAGTACATTAAGAGCTCCGGTTATTCCATCGCTTAATAGCAGTTATGAAGGATTGTACACCTGCACCGGCTCTTATCATACTGGTTGTAAAAGCAAGCCGGGCAGTATTTATGTTCGCGTAAAAGGAGTACCAGTGAAGGTGACATCAAACCAACCCTGCCCGGGAGGAACATTGCAACTATATACGCAGGCACAACCGGTAGCGTATTCGTGGACAGGTCCTAATGGATTTACTTCGTCATTGCAAAATCCTGCTGTTACCAATGTGCAGAACGCAAATGCAGGAATATATAGATTAACAGCCACTGAAACAGGATGTCCTTCACAAGAAGACAGCGTTGCTGTGCAATTTCATTTTTCAGCAATCACTTCGCAGCCCGCCAACAGCAGAGTTTGCATTGGATCGAACGCTTACTTTAAAGTGACTGCCGGTGGAAACGACTTGTCGTATCAATGGCAGACATATAATAACGGATGGACAAATCTGACGGAGAATACCACCTATAACGGCACCAAAACACCTACTCTTTCGGTGCTTGCAGATTCTACCATGTTTTGCAAAAGTTTTCGCTGCATGATCAGTTCAGGATGTTACCCTACAATTATTTCGGATTCTGGGGCGTTGCGAGTGGGTATTATTTATCCGTCAATAAATATTGATACCAACAGTTGTTCACCCGGTATTCAGATTACTTCGCTGAGTACGTTAACACTCTGCACAAAAGATTCGCTGGAGATTCATTATATATACAGGGGAGGTATTGATTGCGGAACTGATTCCATTAGCGCTGAACTTTCTGATGCTTCCGGCAGTTTTGCGGCTGCAATTGTGCTTGGCAAAAAAGCATTTGATCTGACTGGAACCATGAAAGTGCTGATACCATGCGGAACTTTAACAGGGAGCGGATACCGTGTTCGCATGGTGCTGAGCAAGCCAACGCTGACGAGTGCTGACAATGGATCTAACATCGCTATCAGCGACTGTATTCCTGCGCTGAGTATTTCTTCAAACAGCCCCGTTTGTCAGGGAAGCATGCTGATGCTGACATCATCAGCTCAAACCAATTACAACTGGTACTATTCACCTGCGAGTTGGCTTTTCTCACATCTACAAAATCCATCCGTAACATCAGCTTCGTCAGGTTATTATAAACTCTCGGTGAATTGGGCTTGCGGAACAAAAAGCGACAGCACGTTTGTAAATATTATTCCTCCTCCTAAAATTTATGGAATTGTTCCTGACAATGGCATTACCGGATCACAGGTAAATATATATGGTACCGGCTTTAATCCTGTTATTGCGAATAATACATTGTATATGGGGACAGCGCTTGCATCCATTACTTCAATACCCGACACCAATCATATTATAGCATCGGCTCAGGTAAATGCCACTGATGCACCCCTTACCCTCATAGATAAGCAGTGTGCGTTAAGCGCCAATTTACCCAATCAATTTTTTCTCACCGATCCTTGCCCAAAGCCGCTGAATGCTTCCACAACCTATGCTGCTGCAGTAAGTTTTTCGCTGGGTTCTGTTACTGCAAGCAACATACACACAGCCATTGGTGATTTGGATGGTGACGGAAAATTAGATATTGTTGTTCGCAATGCAGGCAGTGGGATCGTACAGATATTCCACAATACCAGTACCAGCGGAAGCATTAACCCATCATCCTTTGCAGCACCGGTGAATCTGACAGGAGGAACTATTACTGGGAATGAAGAAATAAAGCTGGTGGACTTAGACAATGACGGCAAACTGGATATACTGTGTAACAACAATCAAATCGGATCCTCTAACATTGCGATCTGGAGAAACATTTCCACACCCGGAACAATCAATGCTTCGTCCTTTGCATCACCGATGCTGATCGGAACATCATTTCCACCAAGCACTGCTCTTTCAATAGGTGATATTAATCAGGATGGAAAAATGGATTTTGTAGTGGGCGATCCAAGTGAAAATGCCATCGCGGTATTTTTAAATTATTCGCAACCGGGATCATTGAACATTGTTAATAATTGTTTCATCAGTACTACTTCGGCACGCCCGACAAAAGCGCTGGCTTTAATTGACATTGATGGCGACCAGTTTCCTGATCTGATTCAGCTTTGTTCGAATGGAAAAGTATCGGTCTATAAAGGCGGTGTTTCTTGCACAGGATTTCAACCACCCATTGATTTCAATACGCTTGGCAATCCGACAACGCTGGCTGTAGCTGATCTTGACAAAGACAATAAGCCCGATATTATTGTGGGCTATGGACCTGCATCAACCGGGTTTTCCTATTTCAGGAATACTACCAATTATTATTCTTATCCGTATATCACCTTTGCAACACGCACAGATGTGTCAACAACGGCACCTGTTGTTCGCATTACTACAGGGGATGCAACGGGGGATGCAAAAACTGATTTGCTTTTTGCAAATAACAATAACTCGAATACCGGTAATACATTTACCATCTATCCTAATACATCGTCAGCGCCAACTATTTCTTTCGGCACTCCCGTGAGTTTTACCTGTGGAACAGCGCCTCACATGGTTTCATTGGCTGATCTGGACGGCAGTGGAACAAAAGATATAGTGGTTTCATTTATCGGCACCAATTCGATACAGGTATTCCGTAATCAAACCAATCCTGCCATTCTTCCGGTTATAACTGCGGGAGGTCCAACCGATTTTTGCACAGGTGGCAACGTAACTCTAACCTGCAGTGTAGCCGCATCTTATTTATGGAGTACGGGAGCTACAACAAGAAGCATAACAGTAAGCAACACCGGATCGTATTGGGTGAGAGCTAATGGTTGCGAGATTTCACTATCAACGCAAGTAAACGTGCGCAATTATCCTGCATCGTTTTCAGTAAGCGGTGGCGGCAGTTATTGTTCAGCATCAGGAACGGGAGTTCCTGTCAATTTGAGCGGATCGCAAACAGGAGTAAAGTACCAACTGCTTCTTAATGCAGTTAGCAGTGGTTCACCATTAAGCGGAACAGGTTCTGCACTTTCATTTGGCAACCAGTTATCAGCCGGTACTTATACAGTTGTAGCTACCACCGATTCGAGTACGTGTTCAACTACGATGACAGGAAACGCAACGCTGACAATTAACAACAGCCCTGCTGCTTTTACAATTAGTGGTGGCGGTATCTATTGTTCACCTTCGCAAACGAGCTTGCATGTAACACTGAACGGGTCGCAGACAGGAGTGAACTACCAGCTTAAACAAAATGGAACAATCAGTATCGGCTCACCGCTGTCAGGTACAGGCAGCGGTTTGAATTTCGGAAGCCAGGATTCGGGCATATATACTATTGCTGCAACTGCCGGCAATGGCTGCGAGCTGACAATGACAGGAAGTGCAACCATTACTCGTTATACTGATCCGGCTATTTTTAACATAAGCGGTGGCGGTAATTTTTGTTCTTACCCCGGATCGGGGGTATCTGTTCAACTGAGTTCATCGCAGCCGGGCATACTATATACCCTTTTGCGAAATGGAATTAACCAAACAAGCACCGGATTAACCGGTACTGGAGGTATATTGAGCTTTTCTAACATTACCGATACAGGTGTCTATAATATGCGAGCCAGCAATGTCACCAGCGGATGCTACACTTTCATGAACAGCAACGCAACAGTGAGCATGACACAGTCAACTCGTTTTTACCGTGACTATGACCTTGATGGCTACGGTGATCAGTATAATTATATTGACACGTGCGCTTCGTCAATTCCGGGATATATAATTAATGGAGGAGATTGCAATGACAGCAGCAACATGGTGCACCCGGGAGTAATGGAAATTTGTGACAATGGAGTTGACGATAATTGCGATACATATATAGATGAGAACTGCAGAATTTATCTTTTCCTGGCAGTATATATCGAAGGATTTTATCTGGGTAACGGACAAATGCAGGCAATACTTTATAATAATGACCAGGCTACTTATCCGTCTATGGCTTGCGACTCGATTACCATTGAATTGCATGCTGATACTTCACCGTATGACCTGATTGCAACCGCAAATGGATTGCTTGATGTGTATGGAAATGTTATTGTTCAATTTCCATCATCATTAATGAATGGTTCATATTTCATTGCGCTCCGGCACCGCAATTCGATAGAAACATGGAGCAAAGATCCGGTACTGTTTAATTCATTGGTGACTTCTTTTGATTTTACTAACCAATAGTGAAATGTAAATGGATCACTTAAGAAAGTAAATTCAATAATTTTAGGCTGGTGTGTACTGGTGTCATGTCAGAACCGTCGTGACGAATAAAGTCGTTTTAAAACAAAAAAGTCGCCTGCTTAGCGCAGATGGCTTTACCTGAAGGGATATTCAAATACCACGCAGACCGATGGAGCGACTTGGACTTTCTGCACGAGCGTATGACAGGATATTAAAAGTATCACGCACCATTGCAGATCTTGATAACAGCGCTGATATTAAAACGGAACATCTTGCGGAAGCGATTCAGTACAGGAGTTTGGATCGTGAAGGATGGGCTGGGTGAACAGGAATTTAAAAATTAATGATAAATTTGAAGATTGGAAATGAATCCTTGTCAACAAAATCGTTTTGCAAAACACTAACCCCAACTCTCATGAAAAAGCTCCTCTCTGTTCTTTGCCTGCTTTCCTTGTTTTTCGTTTTCACCGGTTGCCCGTATGAATCGGATGTTTCGATCGACAGCCCCGTTGTAAACATCAACCCGAAAATTCTTGGAACCTGGGAAGCAAGAAGCAACCAGGATGAAAGTTATAAGATTACGAAGAAGGATGACCATACCTACAGCATCGAAAAGAAAGATAAAAAAGCGAAAGACAAAGAAAGCCAGAAGTATTTTGCATTTCCATCGGTTGTCGGTGGTGTGACGTTTCTGAATCTCTGGGAAAACAACGCGGAAGCATCCTCTCCGAAATATTTTCTCTATAAACTTGAAATGACTGGTGATGCCATGGTTACTTTGTCGGAAGTAAGTGAAAACATTGATGAGCGGTTTACATCAAGCGATGCGCTAAAACAGTTTATCAGTGCGAACATGAAGAACAGTTATTTCTTCAGCAAAGAGGAAACGACTTATATCCGTACGGCCAATTAGATTTGGTGCAACTCATTTCGTTAAGGGAGATTTGTTCTCCCTTTTTTTATGATCAGGAAAGACTCTTTGCAGTTAGATTCCTTTTTTCATTTCATAGGACAGGTATTTTCCTGCATGACAGCAGCCACAAAGAAGTTTCAAACAATTGCAACCTGAAATTTTCCGGATAATATTTTATAAATTTTCATTTTGAAGTCGGAACAAAGTTAATTTTGTAAAAAAAATATTCCCGTTTATGTTGAATTATTGTAGTGCAGATGAAGCCGTTCGTTTGATAAAAAGTGACAGCCGTGTTTTTATTCATGGCGGAGCTGCAACGCCAGCCCCGTTGGTTGAAGCTATGACCCGCCGGCATAAAGAACTTCGCAATGTTGAAATCATGCATCTTCATACCGAAGGTCCGGCCACATATGCGCGTGATGAATACAGTGATTCATTTCATGTGAATGGTTTTTTTATTGCAGCGAATACACGCCCTTTTGTAAACAAGCGCAATGCGCATACGCAATACGTCCCGGTTTTCCTGAGTGAAGTTCCGGCACTCTTTCGTAAAAATGTGTTGAAACCGGATACGGTTTTGATTCATGTTTCGCCGCCCGACCGCCATGGTTTTTGTTCCCTTGGAATTTCAGTTGATGTTACACGTGCGGCCGTGGATACGGCGGAAAACATCATTGCACTGGTCAACCCGAACATGCCGAGAACTCACGGCGATGGATTGCTTTACTACAAAAGAATTTCAGCGGCTGTTTATTCAGAGGAACCGATTTTTGAATTGCACAATGGAAAACCAACAGAAAGTGAAAAGTCTATCGGACATCACATAGCCGGAATGGTGGAAGATGGTGCAACACTTCAGTTGGGAATCGGCGGCATTCCCAATGCCGTGCTCGGATTTCTTCAGCAACATAAGAACCTCGGCGTTCACACCGAAATGTTTTCAGATGGAATTCTTCCGCTGGTGGAACTCGGTGTCATCAACGGAAGCCTGAAAAAAGTTCACCCGGGAAAAATCGTTTCTTCTTTCGCCATGGGATCCCGGAAGTTGTATGACTTCATGAATGATAACCCGGAAGTGGCCATGCTCGATGTGGCGTATGTGAATGATACATCCGTGATCAGGAGAAATAGAAAAGTGACGGCGATCAACAGCGCCATTGAAATTGACTTAAGCGGACAGGTATGCGCCGATTCCATTGGCAGCTCTATTTATTCCGGTGTCGGCGGGCAGATGGATTTTATCCGTGGTGCATCGTTGTCGGAAGGAGGGAAGCCGATCATTGCCATGCCTTCCGTAACTGCAAAAGGTGTATCGAAGATTGTTCCTTTCCTGAAACAAGGCGCCGGTGTAGTCACTACGCGCGCTCACGTGCATTACGTGGTAACGGAATTCGGCATCGCCGACCTGTACGGAAAAAACCTGGCGCAACGGGCGAAAGCGCTGATTCAGATTTCACACCCGAATCACCGGGAATATCTTGAAGAAAAATCATTTGAGTTGTATGGCAAATGCTGGTGACCGGCAGGAAGCATCGCTTTTTATAATCAGCATGTACTTTTCTTATAGCCTGTGATAGGGAAGGATTTCACTTTTTTATGTTGATAAATCCGTCATCGATGAATAATAAACCCGGGGGAAAATACCGTCCTTAATACATTGAAGCAGGTGCCCGGGCAGCTTTTTAAAAAAATCCCGTTTCTTTTTTCAATCCGCACCTGTGTGTTTTATGATGGTCATGCAGAGAAGAACTATTTCCTTGTGATATGAAAGAAAAAAAACAAATACTTCGTCTATTATTTTTAGAAGAGAATGTGGTCAGTATCCGGCTGGTGGAGAGCATCCTGCGTGATTCGCTTCCGGAATTTGAACTGAAGATGGCGAAAACGGAAAAGGAATTTTTCAAATACGTGATTCGTTTCAACCCGGATGTGATCCTCTCCGGCTACCAGCTTGAGAAATATTCGGCCAATGAGGCGTTCGAATTATTGCGATCCGAAAATCACCAGGTGCCTTTTATCATTGTCACCAATAAACTGAGTGAAGAACTGGCCGGGGAACTGGTCAAAAAAGGAATTGAAGACTGCATTTCCAGGGCGAATATTGCCCAACTTCCTATTTCTATTTTAAAAGCCGTCGAGAAAAGGAAAATCAACAGCCTGAAGAATGATGCAGTGAACCAGTTGAAACAGGAGCAAGGCCGGCTGGAGACGATTTTTAAGAATGCACCGGAAGCCATTATCAATATTGGTTTCAAAGGAGAGATTCTTGAAATCAACCCGACCGGGCTCAGCATGCTCCAGGTGGATGGAGAAAAGAAACTGGTGAAGAGAGACATATTCGATTTCATTCACCCCGGGGATGTCAAAAGATTCAGGAAGTTTCATAACAGCGTTGGCATTGGCAACAAGAAATCAGGCAAGTTCAGGATCGTCGGTTCAAAAAAAGAAGAACATTGGGTGGAGACCAGTGCGGTTCCATTGATGGATGAAGATGATCACGTGGTTTCCGTGCTGACGATCCACCGCAACATCACCGAACAGGAAAAGGCCAATGAGCAGATGGCCTATCATGCTGCTTTGGTTGAAAATGTTTCGGATGCTATCATTTCCATTGATCCTTCCCGCATCATCAAAAGCTGGAACCCGGCTGCCGAAAAAATTTACGGATGGAAACAAAAGGAAGTGATCGGGAAATCCATCCAGGAAGTTATTCAGACCGACTTCATCCATTTAAACATTGATGATGTGCAGCTATCCCTGAAAGAAAAAGGTCATTGGGAAGGAAGGGTGAAAACTGTTTCGAAAAAAGGAAACCACCTGGTTGTTCATTCCAGTACCACCGTTTTAAAAGACCAGCAGGGCATGATCAGCGGGATGGTTGTGGTTCACCGGGATATCACCGAAAAATTAAAAGCGGAAGAACAACTCAGCTACAGCGCAAAGTTGTTTGAAAACATCCATGATGCGGTGATTTCCCTCGACAACGAATTCATCGTCCGGAGCTGGAATGACGGAGCGGAAAGGATATTTGGATGGAAGGCAGAGGAAGCGATCGGGAAAAAGAATTCTGATTTGTACCTCGGTCATTATCCTGAAGAACAAATAAGGAAGTTCAAAAATAACATCATCGAAAAAAAACACTGGAGTGGTGAAATAAGCCTGGTTGCCAAAAGCGGACGTGAAATTATTGCACGGATTTCTTCTTCCGCGTTGTTCGATGAAAACAAAAAAGTAACGGGCTGTGTTTCGCTCTATCATGATATCACCGAGCAGGAGAAATCCCTCGCGGCCTTGTATGAAAGCCAGCTTCGTTTGAATGCCGGTCAGCAGATCGCCAACATGGGATATTGGGACAGGGAGTTTCCATCTCAGGAGGGCACCTGGTCGAGACAGATGTTTGAGATTTTCGAACTCCCGGTGTCATCAGCCGCTCCGCCGGTGGAAGTGTTTTTGAACATGATTCATCCGGTTGACAGGGAGTCAATGAATAAAACCCAGGAAGAGTTGCTGACAAGCAGTGATAAACTCACCCATCATTACCGGCTGCTGATGAACGACGGCAGGGTCAAACACATTCTTGCTTACAGCCAGTTGGTTCGGGATGAAAAAGGTGTGCCCTGCAAGTTGATCGGAACCACAATGGATATCACCGAACAGAAAATGGCAGAAGAGAAAGCGCGGTTGAATGAAAAGAGGTTCGAAGAATTGTTCAATCACTCCCCGGATGCCATCTATGTGGAAGATGCAACCGGAACCATTCTGGATGTCAACAAAGTTGCCTGTCATTTCCAGGGTTACAGCCGGGAAGAACTCATCGGGAGAAATGTCCTCGAATTCACACCGGTTGAATTCACGAACCAGGTAATCGGTGGATTTGAAAAACTCTTCCTGCAGGACGAAACCATTATGGAGAGTTTTGTCTGGGATAAAAGCTGGAATGCAAGACCTGTGGAAATTAAAACGACACGCATCCAGTTCAACGGGAAACCTGCACTGCTGATGCATGCCCGCGATATTTCAAAACGTAGGGCTGCTGAAAAAGCAAAGCGGGAATCGGAACTCCGCTTTGATGCCTTGTCGCAGCATGCACCGGTTGGCATTTACCAGGTCGACAACTACGGAAATTTCATGCAGGTGAATAAAAAATTTTTGGAGATTTTTGAACTCACCCCGGAACTTGCCGTCACCAATGAATGGAAAAATAAAATCCACCCGGATGACCTTCCGAGATTCATGAAACTGAGGACAGAAATGCTTGGAAAGCCAAAGGAACTGGAAGTGAACTACCGCCTTCTCATCAATGGAAAAACGAAATATGTGTTTGGAAAATCAAATCCCGTTTACGATGATGAAGGAAACGTTACCGGCCGGATCGGAACCATTTTCGATGTCACCGAAAACAAAAAGACCATTGAACAGATGATGTTCACCCAAACGATGTTCCAGAATCTTTTTGAACATTCACCGGATCCTATTTTTATTGAAGACCTGGAGGGAAACATTCTCAATGCAAACCTTAAAGCCTGCAACCTTCATGGATTGGATTACGATGAATTGATTGGAAAAAATATCATCGACCTGGCCCCCGTTGCAAGGAGGGAAGAAGTAAAGAAAAATCTTGACCTCTTGTGCGATGGATCGTTGCAGCGTATCCGTACATATGCCTGGAACCAGAAAGGCCTTGAAACTCCTGTTGAATTAAAAGCGAACCTGATCAATTACTTTGATAAGGTGGCAGTACTTGTTCATGTGTTCCCTCTTGAAAAATAATTTTCCGGGATGCCGGTGATTTACTTTACAATGCCTATTTCCTGATGGCTACCCTATATAAAACCCATCCCATGAAGGCAAAGAAACCGGCTCCGAGCAACATGTAACCACCTTCACCAAACATCGACATCAGACGATGCGACGTGTTTATCTTTTCAAGTTGATTGAACACATTTTCATTTACGGAAAGTACGGCAACGATCACCCCGAACAGTGCGCCTCCCGCCACAAGCCCCGTTGCAAACAGACTTCCTTTTCCGAGTTCTGCATCTTCTACCGATTCTTTTCTTTTTGAAGCTCTCCAGTCAACGAGGCCTTTGATGGCTCCGCCGGCGAATATCGGGAGCGTGGTCGACAGCGGAAGGTAAGCTCCTACGGCGAACGACAGAGATTTCACGCCGCATAATTCCACCGTGATGGCGAGGAACACACCAACCAGTACAAAGTTCCAGTCGAGGTTGAAGGAGAGAAGCCCTTTGATTAAAGTGGCCATCAACGTTGCCTGTGGCGCTGCAAATTTTTCACCGATGGCATGCTGGATTCCCCGTGCAACGAGATCGGGAGTGGGAGTATCAAGATATTTAACGGTGACGCCGATCACGATCGATGAAACAATGGCACCAATAAAAAGAGCAAGCTGCTGGTATCTTGGAGTGGAGCCGATGATGTAACCTGTTTTCAAATCCTGCGAAGTGGCTCCCGCATTGGCAGCGGCAATGCAAACGATTCCCCCCACCACCAGGGCCATCGGTTCGAAAACTTTTCCTGTCCAGCCCACGGCAATAAAAATCAACGCTGTCCCCATGATGGTCGCAATCGTCATCCCGGAAATCGGGTTGTTGCTGGAGCCGATGATACCAACGATGCGGCTGGAAACGGTGACGAAGAAAAAACCAAAGACTACGATGAGAATTCCGATCAGGAATTTGTTGAAGATGGAATCACCGGGAAGCATCGGTAAAACCGTCATCAGCACGACAAGAGCAAGGCTGCCAATGATGACCGTTTTGAATGAAAGATCATTTTCAGTTCTCGCCACCTCTTTTCCTTTTGCCTCTTTCATGGATGAAATACTTTCACGAAAGGAAGAGATGATGGTGGGAATCGTTTTGATTAAGGTAATGAAGCCGCCGGCAGCAACAGCTCCTGCACCGATCTGCCTCACGTAGGTCCGGTAAATTGCTTCCGCCATGTCGCTGAAGGTGTGAGTGGCCGGATCCCATCCGCCTTTTCCACCTGCTGTTAAAAGGTCTTTCATGAAACCAAGTTTCACCTGTTGCAGGGCAATGGTATCAGCCGGAACGATGGAAGCGAGCAGCGGAATTAATCCCAGCCATGCCAGTACGCCACCGGCTACCAGTACGCCGGCAATGCGCGGGCCGATGATGTATCCAACTCCCAGGTATTCAGGAGTGATGTCGCCATTCAATGTCGCCGATGGAAAAAATCTATTCGATTGTTTCGTTACCCATGCCGGAGTTTCAGAAATCACATGCAGCACCCTTTGCAGGATGGCGTAGATCATGGCGAAGCCCAGACCCTGGTAAGCTGTCTTTGCAAAGTCGCCGCCTTTTTCACCGGCAATCAAAACCTGCGCACAGGCCGTTCCTTCCGGGTAGGGAAGTTGTCCGTGTTCTTTTACAATCAGCGATCGTCTCAGTGGTATCATCATCAAGGTTCCCAGCATTCCGCCGAGGACGGCGAGTGTGAAAATCGTCCAGTACTGAAAATAAACATTGCCGCTGCTGATGCCACTTTCATTCGCTGATAAAAATAAAAATGCCGGGAGCGTAAACACCACGCCGGAAGCGATGGATTCACCGGCTGAACCGGTGGTCTGGATGATGTTGTTTTCTAAAATGGTGGTCTTGAAAAATTTTCTTCCGAGAGAAATGGCGAGGACGGCAATCGGGATGGATGCGCTCACGGTAAGTCCTGCTTTCAAAGCCAGGAATACAGTGGAGGCTCCGAAAATAATTCCGAACATCGAACCGAGCAAAATGGCTTTGAGCGTAAACTCAGGAACGCTTTGCGATGCTGAGATGTAAGGCTTAAATTCTGTTTTACTGTTCTCCATACAGGTGAGTGGTTGAATGTTTAAAAATCAGGTCGGAGTAAAAGTAAAAAATAATCCCGCCGGGCAAAACCTGATTGTGATTTTATTTACACCACAAGGTTCATCGTAATACATGGTAAGTGGAGCAGGCTGATGAATCGGAAAATGCCCGAATGAAAAAAGGCTCGCTTTACGAGGGGATGTAAAACGAACCTGGATACAATGGTTGATGTGGTATTCAGATTAACTCACTTCAAGCGCTTCCAAGGTGAGGGGTTTGTTCAAAATTTTCCGAACAAACGGATTGTTTCTGGCCCGTGATGCAATGGCCTGATCCGGTTCCAATGAGTTGGAGAGCACAACAATGTTACAATGTGTTTTTATCTCATTGCATAAATGACTGAAAGCTTCAAGAAAATCAAAACCATTCATGCCTGGCATGTCGATGTCGAGAAAAATGATTTCAGGCAATTCTGACGGTTCTGAAGAATGCTTTTCCAAAAAAGTCAAAGCATCTTTGGCAGAGGATTTCAGCACAATGTTATCAGCGAAAGATGCCGACCGGATGACCCTGCTGGAGATGTAACGATCTACATCATCATCATCGATCAGCATGATGTTTTTGTATTTGTTAATAGGTTGTATGGAGTGGTTCATATACTGGAGGGGTGATTGTTCTTTCAACCGGCTACTTCATCGAAAATGGTATCCAGGAGTTTTGGAAGCTTCTCAAATTCTGTTGACTTGTCGAGGAAAGCGTCAGCTCCTAATTGCCTGCAAAGGTTCCGGTAATAATTTTCTGAGTAATTGGTAAGCATGACGACTTTTACTTCCGGAAAAATTTCTTTTATTTCCTTGAGCACATGCATCCCACTTTTGCCGGGAATGCTGATGTCGAGTAATACGACATCAGGCCGACTGGCCATGACTGACTTCATTGCTTCGCTGCTGTTTGATGCTACACCTGTTATGCATACATCTTTCAGGTCTGCCAGCAGGTTTGCAATTCTTTCAGAGACCACTGCCGAATCTTCAACAATTAAAATTTTCAGCCCGGTAGCCATGTTTCCTTTTTTTTGAATGGAGCGAAGGGAATACAAAAGCGCCGGTCGGAAAATAGTATCAGGCCTATTCTTATTGTAGAAAAATTTGCAGCGGGCTGTCGTTGTTTGTACTACAACGGAGATAATAAAAATGGAAAAAGGAGAACGATAAATGAAAAACTTCCCGGCGGATCTTAAGAAAAAACTTTCCTATACCAATTTATTTTCAATGGCATAGTGTGTTAACTCGGCATTCGTTTTCATGTTGGTTTTTAAAAGTATCCTGGCTCGATAAGTACTCACAGTGGTGACACTCAGCAACAGTTGCTCGGCAATTTCAGAAACTGTTTTTCCTGATGCAATCAATTTAAGAACATCAAACTCGCGGTCGGAAAGCACTTCATGCAATTCCTTTGTTGAATCCTGTTCGAGGTTCTCGGCAAGTTTTTCCGCCACCGAAGCCGTGATGTACCTTCTGCCGTCTAAAATTTTTCTGATGGCATGAATCAGTTCTTCCGATGCGCTTTCTTTGGTGAGATAACCGGCGGCGCCGGCTTTCAATGCCCGGATCGCATACTGGTCTTCGGGATGCATGCTCAGGATGAGCACCGGGAGTTTTGGAAATTCTATTTTCAATTGTTTCAACGTTTCCAGGCCATTCCTGCCGGGCATGGATAAATCGCTGATGATGATATTCCAGCGGTGAGCCCTTGCTGCATGCATGAGTTCAAGACCGTTGTTTACCTCGCCGATGTTTGCATCGGGAAATTCATCCAGCAGGATTTGTTTCAATCCTCTCCGTACAATGCTGTGGTCGTCTGCAATTAAGATGTGAATCATTTTAAAGAATGATATTTCCAGGTGAAATTTTTAACGGCACCCTTAACAGGATGGCTGTCCCTTTGCCTTTCGAACTTTCAATGGTCAGTTTTCCGCCAAACATGATGGCGCGCTCTTTCATTCCCGTGAGTCCCAGCGTGTGTTTGTTTTTTATTTCCGCTTCATCAAACCCTTTTCCGTTGTCTCTGATCATGAGTATGGCATGCTGATCACTCAGTTCAAAGAACGTTTTAATTTCCGTGGCTTCCGCATGCCGTGCAATGTTGGTGAGTGTTTCCTGGTACACCCTGAAAATTCCCGTCGAAAGATTTTTATCAAGCTGCATTTCGGCTGATGTTGACTTAAACCGGCAATGAATTCCAGTCCTTTTTTCAAATTCACTGCTTTGCCAGTCGAGTGCATCCACCAAACCAAGGTCATCGAGGATGCTTGGGCGGAGTTCAGTGGAAATTCTCCTCACGGTTTTAACGGTTTCATCCAGCAGCGAAATCATGTCTTTTATTTTATCGTGGGAGATTTTATCTTCCGCCGGAATTTTTTTATTGAGCCAGGAGGCATCCATCTTCAACCCTGTGAGCTGCTGACCGAGCTCATCGTGAATTTCGCGGGCGATGTTTGCTCGTTCTTCTTCACGGATGCTCTGTAAATGCGACGAAAGATAGCGCAATTGTTCATTCATCTGGTGCAGTTCCTCTTCTGTTTTTTTTCGTTCGGTTACATTTTCGCACACCACCATCACGAGGTAGTTTCCATGTTCATCCGGCAAAGCAGTGCCTGTTTCTGAAACCCAGATGGTGCATCCCGACCTGGTAAGTTGGCTCATTTCCCAGGAGAAGGATTGCCTCGGTGTTGAAATACATTTTTGAATTTGAAGAAGTACTTTCTCATGATCTTCGGCATGGAAGAT
Source organism: Bacteroidota bacterium (assembly GCA_026391945.1). Lineage (GTDB taxonomy): Bacteria > Bacteroidota > Bacteroidia > AKYH767-A > 2013-40CM-41-45 > JAPLDA01. Next base: position 14,832 of record JAPLDA010000063.1, read on the forward strand.
CCGGAACACCGGCTTGCCGATGAGTTCATCCGGAGTATATTCAAGTTCTTTCGCCCCGCGTTTGTTCACCGAAAGGATGTTCCCTTTTTTATCCAGCGTGAAATTCATCAGCGGGTTTTCCTCGTACAGTGTGCGGAAGCGTTCCTGGCTTAATTTAATTTCATCTTCAGCTTTTTTTCGTTCCGTGATATCCTGGACGGTTCCGATGGAACGGATGGCTTTCCCGGTTTCATCGTAAAACGTTTCGCATTTTTCATTGACATATTTAATCGATTGATCTTTCATCACAATTCTATGTACAATGTCAAACCTGCTCTTTTCTTTGATCGATTTGTTATAAGATTCATTTAAAAAGGATCTGTCATCCGGATGTACATGCTCTAAAAATGCCTGGTACGTAGCCTTGAACTCCTGGGGCTCAAGTCCGAAAATCCGGTACACTTCATCCGACCATTTGATATGGTCATTGATTAAGTCAGAATCCCAGCTGCCAATCAATGCCAGCCGCTGTGCTTCTTTCAGCCGGGTTTCATTCTCCACCAGTTTGTTTTCAATTTTTTTCCTCTCCTGGATGTCACGTGCCATGCCGACATACCTTCCATCCGGTAATTTTTTTGAATTGATTTCCACTGCGAGCGCTGTGCCGTCTTTTCTCCTGAGCCTTCGCTCTCTTACCACCGTTTCTCCTGCCTTTAATTCCTGCATGCGAACGGGATTTGTCTCCAGGTCTTCTTCAAAGACGATGTCTTTAATATCCATGTTCAGCAATTCATCGTGAGAGTACCCCGTCAAGTGGCTGGCGCTGGAATTCACATCAGAAAAATTTCCTTCATCATCAAAAATAAATATTCCGTCAGAAGCGTGTTCGATTAAGGTACGATAACGAAGTTCACTTTGAATCAATGCATTTTCAGTTTTTCTTCTTTCCGTTGAGTCGCGTGAAATGGAAAGCAGTGAAATGATTTTACCTTCTGCATCTTTCAGCGGAACAGCATGCATTTCCATCCAGCGACGGTTGCCTTTTAATGTGGTGAATTCGAATTCAAGAGTGCCCGGTTTTCCGTGGAACACATCTTCTGTAAGCTGGATATAAGGTTTGCGGAATGGTTCATTGATGAGACTGAATACGGATTTCCCTTTTACCTCGTCCAGGTGATCGGCTTCGATCATTTCAAGGCCGGCAGGATTCATTTCAGTGACCACTCCATCAGGCCCGGTGAGTTTAACACATTCCGGCTCTGAATTCAAAATAGTCTGCAGCCGGTTTTCTTTTTCAACCAGTGCTTCCTCTGCTTTCTTCCGTTCGGTGATATCCCTCGCAGTAGTGATGATCACTGTTTTTCCGAAATAATTTCCGCGTTGAACGATTACTTCTTTTGGAAAAATTTCTCCGTTTTTTCTTCTTCCCCAAAAATCAAACTGTTCAGAGCCGCCGGTAAAAAAAACATTGTTCAATATTTCTAAAACCTGGTTCATGTTGTTTCTCCCGGGAGCAGAAAGAAAGTCAGGCGTCCGCCCTATGAATTCTTCCCTAGAATAACCATACATTTTAACAGCACCGTCATTCACATTCAGGAAGGCTCCATTCGCATCCTGGATATAAATAGCTTCCGATGAAGAATTAAACAAACCGATGAAACTCTGTTCACTTTTAATCAATTCTTCTTCGGCATGTTTGCGTTCGGTAACATCTCTTTCCAACGACTGTGTCCCGATGATTTCACCATTTTTCACTA